>DASUFM010000655.1:0-9126 GCA_036274535.1 Blastocatellia bacterium | reverse complement strand
TGTTTGGCCACGCAGTTAAAGCTTGCGCAATCCGGATAAACGTCGGTCGTGAACGCGAACATTCTGCCGTCCGGCGACCAGATGAATTCGCTGACGCCTTCGGGGGCGCTGGTGACTTTGCGGGCATTCGATCCGTCTGCGCCGGCCACGTATATCTGCGGCGCGCCTTCGCGAGTCGAAAGAAAGGCGATCCATTTGCCGTCCGGCGACCATCGCGGCGAAAAATCGTTCTTGTCCGAAGTGATAAGTTGATTGGGCGAGCCGCCTGAAGCCGGAATTACCCAGACGCTGCGTTTGCCGCGATTGAGATTCTTATCGACGTCCGTGACCACGTATGCGACGCGCGAACCGTCTGGCGAAATCTGGGCGTCGCCGACGCGTTTGATCGCCGTCAGATCGTCGAATGTCATCGGGCGTTTTGCTTGAGCGAATGCGGCGAGACTCAGGAACGCGGCGATAATCAGCGCCAATCCGACCTTGAGCGAAGGTTTCATAAAAACTCCTCCATTTTTTCTGAAAATGTCATCCTTGAGGTTGCGCGATTATATCACTCGCCCCAATAGTTCAGCCCACGGCTGTAACAATTTCATCTAAATCGAAACAACAAAGATTTAAAGAGAAGTAACCGCGGATTCAGGCGGATGCGACGGGTTACTCCTGTTGCCGGTCGTGACCGCGCCGAACTGAATCTGTCCCTCTGTCTCACTTCTCCATCTTCAAAATCCCGAACGCTTCGGGCACATGGTAGTTGTCGCTGTTGGTCGGCTGCCATGCGATGCGTTTGCGGTCTGGGGGCGGGCCCTGGAAACGATAGAAGTTGATGCGCAATTCCTGGCCGGCCTGCGGTTTTCGTTTGTCGATCTTGTCAATCGGGATACGCATTTCGCCGTACCAGATCTTTTTGTCGGCGAGGATGCGGGCTTTCACTTCAAAGCCTGAATTCCATTGAACGTTGTGGTTGAATGGAGTGGACCCGCGATCAATATCCAGATCGACCCATTCGCCGTGCGGCGAGACCTGAAATTCGGCGTAACGGTTGATGTTCTGGAAATCACTGCCGATAAATACTTCGGCGACGTCCCAATCCCAGAGCTTGTTGGTCTCGGTCGTGGTCGACAGGTCAGGTTTCGAGTAGAGTTCTTCATACGGGCAGATAAAAAGCAGGTAGAGATTCTTGTCGGTCCAGCGAGAACGAATCTCCGTGCGATGGCCGGGCGTCAAATCGCCGCGCGGCCCGTTCGTGGCGATCACGCCTTTGATTTTCTTCCATTCCCCGGTATTCGGGTCGGCGGTCAGGGCGAAATCGGAATTCGAGTAGAAGCTTTTGATGGTCTTCGAAGCGTCCTGGGCGTAAGTTCCGGTCGCGCAGAGGCAGAACAGAGCCGCCACAATTGAAAGCAGTGTTCGTCTTTTCATAATATTTTCCAGAGTTGAGATGTTTGTTTGCGCGCGCATCATGCCTTTATCAATTCGATTTGTCATCTTCCGGGCGGAATCCATGCCACAGAGACACAGAGACACAGAGCGAAGAAGACAAGGAGAGGGGGGGACAAGGAGAAGAGGATGCGATAAACAAGAATCTCCTTGTCTCCTTGTCTCCTTGTTTCCTTGTCTCCTTGTCTTCTTTGCTCTGTGTCTCCGTGACTCTGTGGCTAATTCATATGCGGCGGAGATACGGCGTTACGAAGACAGCCGCCTCTCGATGGGCTGCGTTTACACAATCGTCGGTTATGGAGGCGACCTGGCGCGGCTTCGAGAAGCGGCGGCGGCGGCTCTGGATGAGGTCGATCGCATAGACAGACTGATGAGCCATTACAAAAAGGACAGCGAGCTTTCGCGCGTCAATCGAGAAGCGGCGAAAGCCCCTGTTAAGGTCGATCCGGAACTGTTCGATTTCATCGCCGAATGCCTGAGATACGGCCGTGCATCGGAAGGTTCGTTCGACATCACGGTCGGCCCGCTGATGAAGGCATGGGGATTCTTTCGAGGCGAAGGTCGAATGCCCGGCGAAGCCGAACTGGCTCGCGCCAAAAGCAGCGTCGGTTATCAACACGTCATCCTGAATCAGAAAGAAGGGACGATCTTTTTCGACAAATCGGGTGTTGAGATCGACCTTGGCGGAATTGCCAAAGGCTACGCGGTTGATCGCGCCGTGGCGGTGTTGAAACAAAATGGCGTCGCAAGCGCTCTCGTGAGCGCCGGCGGCAGCACGACCTATGCGTTAGGCGCGCCGCCTGACAAACCCGCCTGGGAAATCGAGGTTCAAGACCCGGTCGAGCGCAACAGGATCGCGACAAGAGTTCAATTGAAAGATCAGGCGCTGTCGGTGTCGGGAAGTTATGAGAAGTTTTTCGAGCTCAACGGAAAGCGCTATTCACACATAATGGATCCGAGGACGGGAATGCCTGTCCAGGGCGTTTTGAGCGTCGTGGTCATAACCGGCGACGGACTGAGCGGCGACGCTCTCGACAACGTTTTTTACGTCTTCGGAGTTGAACGTAGCAAAGCGTCAATGAAAACGTTTTCCGCGACTGAGGTTATTTTCTTCCTGCCCGACTCACTCAAGAAATCGAAAATGGTCCGTGCTCGCCGGCAGAGTAAGGCGACAGCAAATCCACAATTCAAAGTTTATCCGGGTCAACGCCCAATTCGCGCAATCTGGCGGCAAGAATTTCGGCGCGGGCTTCAGCCTGTTGGCGCGCGGCGGCCTCCTGTTGGCGCGCGGCGGCTTCTTCCGCCGGCGTGAGCAGAAACTCGCCTGTAGCAGGATTGAACAATCGGAGCGTCAACCCCGTGTCCAACAGTTCCAAGCCCAGCTCATCGCTGCGCACGCGCCCATTGATGGCGGCGACCTCAACGTACTTGCCGCCGTTCAATCTCCAGGCGCGTAGCGGCGGCTTAATATAGCGATACTCCGGATCGAAGACG
Source organism: Blastocatellia bacterium (assembly GCA_036274535.1). GTDB lineage: Bacteria > Acidobacteriota > Blastocatellia > RBC074 > RBC074 > JAJVID01. The sequence goes on along the minus strand of DASUFM010000655.1, from coordinate 6,198 downwards.
TAATATTCCGCGACGCCGAGTTGTTCATAGAGATCGCGTTTGCTGTTAAGATCGCCCTTCTTCGTTTCGCGCGAAGAGATTTCGATCACCACGCCGGGCGGGCGCCCTTCTTCCCAGAGTTTATAGACGCGCCGATCGCCCTTGCTGACGCCGCGCACAACGAAAATATCCGGGACAACGAATTTACGCGTGTTACCGGGTTCGTAGTAGAGCAAAAGATCCCTGGACACATATACATCAGGTTGGCGCGCGAAGAAGTTCCGCAAAGCTTCGGAAATATCCACAATTAGCTTGATGTGAAAATCGGTTTCACCCATTGGCTTGCCGTCCGTTTCGGGATAATAGATCGCGGCCGCCAATTCACGGTTATTTGCGCTCATAATTCACGTCGCCTCCGGAATGACGTTAGCATGATTGACCAGAACATAACAACGGAGGAACTGTTTTGATCATAGCCATAGATTCGGAAACTTCCAGCTCGGGCAGGCGTTTTAACCCCGCCGGAAAAATTTCTGCAAAGCAGATTGCTATTGCCGTTCATTGCAACGGCGGCCAAATTTGAGCGTAAGATATTCAGCCTCAGATCAACACTGTAATTTTCAACTTGCTCGGTCATTGGAGGAACCTATGAGACTTTCAGCAACGCTGTTTTTGACGGGATTGATGATTGCCCTTTCTGCCTGCTCCACCCAAATGCCCAGCCATCAAGCCAGCGGCAAAGCAGACAACGCCTCGACGCCAGCCGCGGCAGTTCAAGGTAGCGAGGATAAACTCTTATCAAAGTCCGGAGCCGAAGCGATCCGGGGTAATAGCGAGGCAGTCGAACAGCAAGTCTCTCTGGAATCACCCGCCGCGCAAGCCGTCGAACGCAAGGTCATTAAGAACGCCGAGTTGACCATCGAGACCGACACGCCGGCTGCGGGCCAGCGGGCGATCGCCGCCGCCGCCGATAAACACAACGGCTTTGTAGTCATTTCGGAATCCAAACAGAACGAGGCCAGGTCGCAGAAAGTCGCTTCGATGGAGGTCAACGTCGTTGTCCGCGTGCCCGCGCGGGAATTCGATACAGTTGTCGCGGAGATTCGAGGCGTCGGCGACCATGTTCTTTACGATAAATCCTGGAGTCAGGACGTGACCGAGGAATATATTGACCTGGAAGCGCGCATCCGCACGAAGAACGCGCTCGAAACTCAGTTCATGGAAATCATGAAGCAGGCGCGAACAATTTCGGACGCGCTCGAAGTCCAGACGCAGCTCGCCGAAGTCCGCACCGAGATCGAACGGCTCGAAGGCCGCCGCCGCTTCCTCGAAAATCAGTCGGCTCTTTCGACCATCAAAGTCACGCTGCGCATGCCCACTCCTATGGTTGCATCCGCGACGCGCGGATTTCTTTACGACCTCAAGGCCGCTTTCGCTGATGGGGTGGACTTTGGGACGGGAATATTTCTCGGTGTTATCCGATTCGTAATTGTGCTGATTCCGCTGGCGCTGTTCATCCTGGCGCCGGGATGGTTTGTCTTCAAATGGGCGCGCAGGCGATTCCCCTGGCCGGCAAAACAGGCTGCGGCGGGCGCGACAAGTTCAAATGATTGATTTGGGCGCAGACGTTGCGCGTTTGAATTGCCGAGAGTTAATATTTTCTCTCGGCTGCACATTGAGCGTCAATTTTGTGGAGTGTAAAGCGGGGTAATTCAATAGGGGGGACGAATCATGGAGGTTGCGGTCAATAACGTATCAATCAGGCGGTCTTCAATGTGCAGCGCGAGAGCAAAAGCGAGAACGCATGGGACGTCCTCAAAAATCTTGCAGCCCTGGTGTAATTATCAATCATCATCGATGCGTATCATGTCGCTTCCGGGCGGCAAGGCTAACTAACGTCAATCAAAAACCGAACTCAGCCAAACTTCAAAACTACTCTCAACTGATGAATCATGCTTATTATTCCCAGTGATTTGGTTGGTTCGGATTGCAAACTTTCTTTTTCTTTCAACGCCTGACAATAAAGCAACGTCTGTGCCATCACGGAACAACGCATTGACAAGCAACGCTAAACATTGCAATCAGAGAAGATAGATAGACAGCCAAAGGCGTGGCGCGGCCAATCGGTCCGAGATGTGTCCACAACTGATGATGAGTTTCAATCCCGGCTGTCCACGGATGATGACATGAGTAAACAGAAGACAAGTAGACAAGGAGAAGGGGTAATGCAGAGACAAGGGATTTGAATTCTTCTCCCCTTGTCTCCCCCTCTCCTTGTCTCATTGTCTCCCCCTCTCTTCGTCTTCCCACTCCTTCCATTGTCAAACTCGGCCGGCGAATGTAAAGTACGCGCGGTCAGACTGATAACGACAAGCATTCGATCAAATCAATAATTGGGAATAGCGAAAGGATTCGGTGATGTGGCGACGCATTGCGACTGAGCATAGGTTTCGTCCGCGACGAAATACGCTTCTATTTTTCATTCTGATCACATTGGCGATCCCGGCATACGCGCAGGAACCATCGTGGGAAAGATTGATCAATTCGGACCGCGAGCCGCAAAATTGGATGAGCTACGGGGGCAATTACGCCGCTCACCGTTTCAGCGCGCTGGATCAGATCAACCGCGATAACGTCAAACAATTGGCGCCCGTCTGGATGTTTCACACTGGCGAGTTGCGGGGCGGGTTGAACTCGACTCCGATCGTCGTTGACGGAGTGATGTATCTGATGGGGCCGATGAACCGGGTCTTCGCGATCAACGCGGCGACGGGCCAAAAGCTCTGGAGCTATTTTTACAAACTGCCGCAGATGTCAATTCCCTATCAGCGTGGGTCGCGCGGACTGGCCGTGGCTTACGGCAGAGTATATTTCGGAACGCTGGACAATCACGTGGTCGCGCTGGACGCCAAAACTGGCGCCGAAATCTGGGACGTCGAGGTCGAAGACTCGCGCCAGTGCGGATGTAACATCACGTCGGCGCCGCTGGTGGTCAAAGACAAAGTGATCACCGGAGTCACCGGCGGCGAACATGCGCATCGCGGATACCTGAACGCTTTCGACGCGAAGACCGGCAAACACGTTTGGCGATTTTATACCATTCCCGGCCCCGGCGACCCCGGCTATGAAACCTGGGGCGAGAAGATGTGGAAATACGGCGGCGCTCCGACGTGGCTTGTCGGATCCTACGACCCGGAATTGAACCTGCTCTATTGGGGCGTAGGTAACCCGTCCTCCGATTTTTACGACGAGTTTCGTCCGGGCGACAATCTCTATTCCAATTCGATCATCGCGCTCGATCCCGACACCGGGAAATTGAAGTGGTATTACCAGGAAGTCCCGCACGACCTGTACGATTTCGACTCATCCTATGAGTGCGCGCTGATTGATTACGAGAAGAACGGCAAAAAGCGGAAACTGCTGGTGCATGCGAACAAGGGCGGAATGACGTGGGTGCTGGACCGCGCGACGGGCAAATACCTCAACGCATGGCCGCACGTAGACATTCTGACCTGGCTAAAAGGCGTCGATAAGAACGGCCGCCCGGTAGGCATGCAGCCTGTTCCGCCCGACAAGGAAACTTTTGTTTGTCCGAGCGCGGCGGGCGGCCGCAATTACGATCATTCGACCTACAATCCGAAGATCGGCTGGTGGTACAACATCGGCTGGGAGATCTGCAACGCCATCAGGCCGCAAAAACTGGAGATCAGGGAAGGACAGCCGCTTTTCGGCGGCGGCATGGAGATGAAGCCTCCCGACGGAAAAGCCGCATACGGCCACATAGACGCCTACGATCCGCTCACAGGCGAGCGCAAATGGCGGTACAACACTACAACCATAAATCTGGCGTCGTTGCTGGCCACCGGCGGGGATCTGATCTTCAGCGGTGACACGCTGGGCGCCGCCTTCGCGCTCGACGCCCGGACGGGCCAAAAGCTGTGGTCATTCAACGCCGGCGCGGGGATGAGCGGTTCGCCGATCAGCTATTCGGTCAACGGGCGGCAATACATCGCCATCCCTACGGGAATGGGGTCACTTCTCGGTGGACTCGTTCCCGCGCTCTGGCCCGACGCGGCTCAGAAAACTCCCGAAGCGGCGTCGACGCTGGTTGTCTTTGCGCTTCCCGAAACTTCAACCAAAGGAGCGGCTCTTAATGCTAAGTAGATCGGAGCCCCTGAAGTTCGCCATCCGCGCCATAGCCATTCTGTCATTACCTTTCACTCTTTGTCTTTCGGATTTCGATTTCTCGATTGGATCGCGCGCCTCGGAGCCGCAAAGCGCAGTGAGCCAGATCGAGGCCGGTAATCGAGTCTACCTGGGTTCATGCAGTATGACTTATTGCCATGCCGCGGGCGGCGTCGGCGGGGGCGGTCCCAGATTGCGCGACCGCGAATTTACCGCCGAATACCTGACGCGCCTGATTACGGAAGGCGTTCCCGGAACAGGAATGCCCGCGTTCAAGAACACCTTGAGCAAGCAACAGATCGAGCAATGCATCGCTTACATCCTCTCGCTTTCTACGCAGAAAGGCGCGGCCAAAGCGAAAAGCGATCAGCAGGCTCAGGCGCTCGACCCTCATCTCAGCGGCGCGCGCGCCCCCATGAACGAGAGGACTGAGGAGACAGAGCCGCCCGCCGCCGCCGAACCCGTTAAATCAGAGGTCGCAATCAACGATTCATTCGATCTTCGGGGCGACGTCGAATCCGGAAGGACGCTCTTCTTCGATTCCGCCGTAACCCAGAACTGCCGCGTCTGCCACACCACACAGAATCGTGGCGGGCGCATAGGCCCCGACCTGACCGGACTGGCCGGCAAACCGCCGCGCGAGATTTTGCGTAGCATCGTCGCGCCGCACGCCGCGATCGAGGAAAAATACGCGACGATCGCCGTCACGACGCGCGACGGCGAAAAATTCACCGGCGTCAAACGCGACGAGGATGAAAAGATGATCAGGATCTACGACACCTCGACGCTGCCGCCTGTTTCGCGCGCCTTCCTGAAATCGGAAGCGCCGAAGATCGAGCGGCTCAACACATCGGCGATGCCCGCCGATTACGCGTCGAAGTATTCGCTGAAGCAGTTGCTCGACCTGATCTCGTTTTTGAAGTCGTCGAATGTGAGTCTTAAGGAATTGTTTTGAACAGTACCGCGCGCATAAGCAGGCGGCTGTCTCATAGGTCAGCCGCTTGCTTATGCGCGCGGTACCGCCAAAAAAAACTGCGCGTAAATTCTTTGAAGGAGTGATAGCAATGGCGCAAGCCACCTTATCAGTTCTCGCGAGGAAATTTCATCAATCCCCTGGATGGATAGCCCCGAACGGCAGATTTTTTCCTTGCCCCAGTCATGAACACGATTCGCAAGCCGATGATCTGGCGAAGAAATATTACCCCGATGAAGCGAAACGCAAATCCGGCGTCCAGATATTCGAGGAGAAACGCTGGGTGAGGCTGTTGGAGAACGGCGCGTTCCGCGTCGGCGCCGACCTGCAGGCCCTGCCCAGGATCACACAGGCGCAGCGCGACACGCTCTTCGACCTGGCCAGCGTCAATAAGGAAAATGACTTCAGCCGAAATCTGATGATGTGGCTGGATCATGCGGAAGACTGCTGAGACGAGGGACAGAGGGACAAAGAGACAGAGGGACGGAGGATGGAAAGTCGAAGATGGAGGATGGAAGATCGCGATCCGCGATCTTCCATCTCTTTTGGGCGTTTAGGTGGAGAGCGTCAAGGTTTCTTGAAATTGACTACGGTATCGAAGGTAGGGTCTTCGATTTGAATTGTTGAATGAGTGAGGTCGAATCGGTGAGCGAGCATCTCACGAACTTCGCGCAGAATGCGGTAGCTTTCGCTCGCGTCATTGATGACGACGTGGGCGGTGACGGCGTGGCGGCCCGAAGTGATCGTCCAGATGTGGAGGTCGTGAACCGCCCGCACGCCGGCCACCGTCCGCATGGTCTCTTCGACCGCCGCGGCGTTGATGTGCGAAGGCGTTCCTTCAAGCAGAACGTTGACCGCGTCAGCCACCAGCCGCCACGAGCTGTAAATGATCAGAAGACTGATCACAACGCTGAAGAGAGGATCGGCCCAGATCCAGCCGCGCCAGATGATCATGACGCCCGCCGCGATGGCCGCGATCGACCCCAGCAGATCTCCCAGCACGTGCAAAAGCGCGCCGCGCATAATGAGGTTGTCGTGAGAGTGCGAAAGTTTCCAGGCCG
>DASUFM010000654.1:0-12400 GCA_036274535.1 Blastocatellia bacterium | reverse complement strand
CGTTCAGGAAATATTGCGGCGAGGCCAGTTTCAACTCGTCAGCCAGCTTGCTCAGATCGGTCGAGAGCGTGAGCAGGCTGTTGCGCGACAGACAACTCAACAACAGAATCCACGAACCGGCGAAACAGAACGGCAGATAATGAAACACCTGATCCGGCGTCGTGTCGGTCGCGCCCTCCATTAATTGATCCAGCCGCATTCCAGTGCTGCCGAGCATAAACGTCACGCCGCCGGTCGTGAGCATCACGCCCTTCGGTTCGCCAGACGTGCCTGAAGTGTAGATGATTGTGATGACGTCTGAGTCATCGAGTTTTACAGGCTCGGCCTCGATATCGTTCGAAGCCTCTGTGGAAAACACATCGTCGAAGAGTTCGAGCGGCGGACGCATGCCAGGCCAGTTCTTTGCGACGCCGTCTCGCAAAGTCGCATCGCCGCAGAAGACCAGCGACGCGCCGCAGTCCTTGAGCATATTTACAAGCTCATTCGGCGCCTGGCGAGAGTAGAGTGGGACGACGATGACGCCTTCGGCCGCCAGCGCCAGATCCAGCGCCGCCCAGCGAATGCTGTTCGGCGCGAGTAAGCCGGCGCGGTCGCTTTTCTTCAGCCCCGACCGGCGAATGAAAGTCCGCGCGGCGCGAATTTGCGCGAGCAGATCGGCGCAACTGGCCGTGACGAATTTTCCGTCACGCGCCTCGCGCAGGACGGGGCGATCTGGTGTCTGGTTCAGACGATGAAGAATGTTCTGGATGAAATTCATTATGAAACCAAATCTTGCCACAGAGGCACAGAGACACAGAGGAAGAGGGAAATAGAGATGTCAGAGCGCGAATCGCTTGATTCCGCTTTTCAGGAGCCTGGAGTTGAAATTGATCAGTAGTCCAACTTTCTTCCCCGTAACTCTCAAATAAGTCAGGATCTGGGCCTCGAAAATCGGATCGTGCCTGTCAACGCTCTTCAACTCGACGATGACAGCCTCTTCCACGATCAGATCAATTCGATATTGACCAACCTCCCTGCCTTTATATACGGCAGGAATATTCACCTGTCGCTGAAGCCTCAATCCGGCGTCCGACAATTCGACGCATAAAGCCTCTTCATAGACCGACTCCAAAAGCCCTGGACCCAATACGCGATGGACTTCGATGGCGCAACCGATAATTTTCTCTGTCAGTTTGTTTATCTCTTCCATCTCTCGCTTTTTGCCTCTGTGTCTCTGTGTCTCTGTGGCTAACTATAGGTTTCCAACAGCTTTCGCAGGCTCGGGCTGAGCGGCGGCAGGTAATCTTCCCAGTTCTGCAATCCCTTGCGGATGGGAAATTCGGGATAGCGCCGCTGGACGTGCTCCTCGAAATAAACGCCCATCTTCGCCATGACCCTCAGATTCTTCGCCACCGTCTTGCCTATGCCGTCGCGTATGGATTCGCTCTCTTTGAGCAGCTTGCCCATGATCACGACCAGTTTCTCTTCCAACTCAGGATCGTCCACCGTCAGCAGCAAATCCTTGTGTCCGCGGTCGTGCATCAGGTTGTGTATGCGCTCGTCCATCGTCACGCCGGCCGACGCGACCAGCGCCGGCATGCAGGTCACAATGCCGTGGAAACGCGACGAAACCATCATGTGACATCGGCGCAGCAGGCTGACCAGTTGATACATGTCATAATCGCCTGACGAAAAGATCGGGACGTCGCCGCCTAGTTTATCCGCCACTTTCCGGCAAGCCCTCGTGTCAAGCATCTCCATCGCGACCAGGATGACGAAGACGCGGTTGTCGCGGCGGAATCGCTCGACGGCCTTCGCGATCGACGTCAGGTAAAAATCGTACTTGCGCTCGACCTCCGGCCCGGAGTTGTGGAAGTAGAACTTCCTGTAATGACTGTCCTGATAAGCGCCTGTCAGCAGCTTGGCGGAGTATTTTGCGACCGAAGCTTTCACCGGCCACCAGAACGGATTGATAGGACAGACGACCAGAACCGGCGTCGAGCCATCCCATCCGTGTTTGCGCAACAGGTCGTCGCCGTATTCGTCTCCGAAGGGCTGCGGCGGCTCGAAGGTCCAGGCCGTGTCCGTGCCGAGCTCTGTCGAGACGCCCAGTTTGCCGAGCACCGTCTGTGATTCCGGATTGCGGGTGATGACGAACGAATCCTTGCAGTAGCGCGCGACCATTTTGGCGATCAGCGGATCCATATGACCGGCCTCGGCGCCGTAACTGACCGACAATTTGTTCTGCGCCGCGGCGATGCCCAGACTGCCGATCATCATCGTCGTCAGCGCATTGGCGAATTTGCTCTTGAACTGCGAGCCTTCGCAGGCGACCACGCCGTCGAATTTCGGCACTTCGCGCCAGAGCATGGGCGGGAAAAGGTCGGGCAGATAAATCTGACTGACGCCTTTGAAATAGCCTTCGGTCAGCTTGAAATTCTGCGTCAACACGCTCAACTCGCATTTGTCCGGGCCGAGGATGTGGTTGATCTGGCGCAGCATCTCCTCTACGCGCACGTCGGCGCCAGTGTTGCGCGTGCCGTTGTATCCGGCGAAGAACAGTTTCAACTTGTCGCCCGGCTGCCAGCGGCGGCCCGCGCCCAGCATCCACTTGAATTTCGATAGCTCGATCAGACTGCTGACCCAGGCTTCAAGAGCCAAATCCATGCTCATTGTTTGTTCCTCGAAAACTGTGTTGTGAGTCGTTTTGCTTGTCTCGTCAGGCCGTATTGATTTCGACCAAAGCCTCCCCAGCGTCCAATAGAGCAATTGCCTGTGGCAACGCCGTTGTGTGAGGCGCGCATTTGAAGTATTGCCGCAGGTAAGCCAGATGATTTGCGGCGGCGCTCCATACCTGTTGACTAATCCAACGAAGTCTCTGTCTTTAGTCATCACAACTTCCCCCGCCTGCCGCGCGGCGGCAAAGATCTCGCTATCAGTAGCGTCACGCAATCCAAGATCACGAACCGCTACAGCTTGAATAGAGAAGTTCTTCGTAATCCATTTAGCGATTGCAGGAGAAAGTTGCGCATCAATCCAGATTGTCATGTGACCAGATTGCTAGGCTGCAAGGCGAGGATGATCAATATAACGCGCCGCGTATAACAGCGCAGCTTGAATATCCTCAATTTCCAGATCAGGAAGTTCCTCAAGGACTTCTTCAGCCGTCAGGCCAGCGGCCAGCAAATCCAATATGTCAATCACCCTGATTCTCATTCCGCGAATGCAAGGACGTCCGCCACATTGTTCAGGATTGATGGTGATTCTCTCAATTAGTTCAGACATCTTTTTCCACCTTTATACTCTACCCAGCGCGCACAGCCGTGATGGATGCGGTACAGTACCGCGCGCGTAAGCAAGCGGTCTCTCCAATCAAACGCAAACCGCTGTAAATTGATCGCTCCACAGGTATATCGGCAGATTGTGGAAAGCGTCCGCGAGGTATGCCGCCTGTTCCGCTTTGCCTTCAAAGCAGAACGCTCTTATTTCCAACAGCGCGTTAAAGAGCATCTTACATAGTTCCTGCCGTTCTCGCTCCGTCAGCGACCTTGCGTCCGGAAGTGACCAATCAAATTTTGCTTCATCGTCTCCCACCGTAATTATCACCCGAGACTATGTCGATGCTGGAATCGCCGCATATTGGATATTTTGCGGCGCCCCGGTCGGCCAATCCTTGTAAGGATACGTGAAATTGCCTGCCCTGCTGAATCTCAACAGCGGATAGCTATAAGCGGAAAACGGCGCGGGTTTCCTGCCGGTCTCGCTGGTGATGCGCGTGTTGTCGAAGACCGTGTTCCAGACCAGATAGGGAATAAAAACTTTCAGCAATGTGGCGCCGTAACCGATCGCGTAGCCGCGCATATTATCGGCCAGCCAGTTGTTGATTCTGGTGAACGGCTTTTCGAGCGACGGCAGATAGATCGGCCCGCTCTTGCCACGCGCTTCGGCCAGCGCGTCGGTCAGTTCCTTGAACGTCTGCGAATTGACGCCTGACGACAGGTGATAAATGTCGTGATTCGGCTTCTCTTTCTGATGAATCGTGACGATGGATTCGGCGACGAAGTCCACGTTGACTATGTCCACTTTGTCCGAAGGGCGGAAGGGAAGCGCGGGCAACCCGGCCAGGAACACAAACGAACGCACCATGTCGAACTGCGTAGTTTCGGCGTAACGCGAATCGCCAAGGATGATGCTCGGACGGAAAACCGTGTGGCGCACGTCGGGCAGCAGTTCCGCGACCATGTGCTCGCAGAATTTCTTGGTGCGCGCGTATGGATCGTAATCCGAACGGTTCCAATCGAGCGACTCGTCTTCCTTCACGACTTCATTGAAGCGATGGCCGGCGATGGCGACGGTTGAAACGTCGCTAAACCTCCTCAGTCCGTGCATGTCGCGCGCGGCCTGAGCGGCTTTAATCACTTCGAGCGTGCCGCGCAGATTGACGTTAAGGCAGACCTTTTCGCTCTTGCGGTTGAGCGAGGCGGCGCAGTGGATGACCGAATCCGTCGTCTCGACCAGACGGCGGTAATCATTGTCCGACAGGCCGAATTTCGATTCGGTCAAATCGCCGCGGAAGATATTGACGCGCGATCGCAGGCATTCGTGGAAGCGCGGAAAATCCAGGTGGAGTTGCATCGATTTCCACAGACGCTCCGCGGCTTCCTGTTCGTTTCTGGCGCGCACGAGCAGGTTGAGTTTGTCTTTATGATTTTCGAGCAGGAGCGCGGCTACATGCGCCCCCACGTAGCCGGTCGAGCCGGTCAGGAAGATTGCCATAATAAATTTAATCCGCAGCCAGGGACGCTCTTGGCGCAGGCGCGCCGCGTAATAACCCTTCGGTGCTCAAATCTTCGTCGATGTCCGGCCAGTGAAGCCCGTAACCTCCGCCGGATATTTTCCAATTATTCCGTTGCTCTCCAGTCGCGTTCAGCAACCGAGGATACCAGGCGAGAGGCACGGAGATCGTTCGTCCGTCCATCAACCTCACATTTAGATCATCATCAGTGAAAAATACATCCTTTACGGTCGGCATGGCGGAGATTTTATCAGTACTCAGCGCCGGCGGCCATTGCCGTCAACCGGCCGCGACGCTCTCTTCTGGCGCCTGTATTTGAACCGTTCGCCTCGTTTTGTTTTCGACCGGGCGGCCTTCGATGATCGGGTAAGACCATTTGCGGAGGGCCGGGATGTGTACGTTGATCCAGTAATCCCACCAGTCTATATAGCTCGCGTCGTAGCCGAACGCCGCGCGCTCTTCTTCAGGCAGCGCGGCCGAAAGCAATTCGACGTTTTGCGCCTCGAAGACGTATTCGTTGTAGAGGATGAACGGTTCGTAAAGCTCGATGATTTTTTCGACTCGATCCAGGTCGCGCTCCCTGCGGACCAGCGGCGAACGCATCATCGGCAGCGGCGAGAGGATGCGCTGCAGAGCCTGGACTATCTGTTTCTGCGCCGGCGCCGAGAGCTTCTGGTAACGCTCTTTCGAGACGGGGATCGTGTCGAAATATGCGAGCAGCCGCTTGTTGAACTCGTCCTGCGCGCGGTAATGCTTGCGGTGCGCCAGTCCGGTCAATTCGATGGTTCGGCGCATGTCGCAGGGGTTGGTCGCGGAGGTCGCCAGTTGATACATCGGCTCGTGGCGGCGTTGAATCAGGGCCGCGGCGATCAGGATCATCCCGCGGCAGACCAGGTCCACGGGAATAATGTCGAGGCATTTCTTGCCGTTCGTCGGCATCTGGCGGAAGAATGTGCCGAGCAGGTAAGAGATCGGCGCCGAGGTGTTGACGCCTTCATTCCAGCCCTCGAACGGGTCGTGAGTGGAAGTCTCGACGATCGACGGCCGGACGACGGCGATCGGCAGTCCGGCGCCGTGTTTGGCGATCAACGATTCGGCGACGCTCTTGGTGAACGTGTAGGTGTTGGGCCAGCCGAGTTCGCGCGCGCGTAACATTCCGGCTTCGATCAGATTGTCGCGCGTCCACCGCTGGCGCTGTTTGCGAATCTGCGCTTCGAGTTCCGTATCGGTCAGTTTGCGGCCTTTGCTCAGGACCTGCCGGCGAAGCTGTTCCGTGACCGGCGCGCTTTCAGCTCGCGATTCGATGTCTTTGGCGAGGCGCTGCAGCGATTCATATTCGACTTCGGCGTCGAAATCGGCGAGGCCTTTCGGGGTGTAATTGGGCGCCAGCGTTTCGACGATCCGGCCGTCGCGGTAACCCACCACATAACATGTCGACAGGTGCAGCAGCGCCGCATGGTCGCACCGGCGCAGGAAATCAATCACGTGAAGCGTGCCGTCGATATTGATTGTCAGCGCCTGGCGCAGGTCGGGGTTGAAATCGGTCAGGCCGGAGCTGTTGATTACAACGTCCAGATCGGATTTCAAACGCTCGAATGTCGCGGGCTCGATCCCCAATCCTGGCTGCGTGATGTCGCCTTCGATGACTTCGGTCTTTTCGGCCATGAATGCGCCGAAATCCTCGCCATACCGGATGTGCAGGTTTTCAAAAAGCGGGGATTCGGTGACGATCTTCTCAAAACGGCGCCGGGCCGCCGTCGAACGCTGGCGGCGTATGAGCAGGTGGACTTTGGCGATCTCCGGAACTTCTTCCAGGATCTTCGCCAGCCAGACTTTGCCTATGAATCCTGTGAAGCCGATAAGCAGGACGTGTTTGCCCGCGAACGACTCCCGTATGGAGAGCCTTTCGATTCGTTTGTGCGGCTCGAAGATTATCGTGGGCGTATTGGATGGAACCGCCTGGCGCGCGGCGGGGATCATCGCGTTGTTGAGCATCTCTTTGTGGTTGGAGAAGCCCAGGTTGCGCGCGAGTCTTTTAGGCGTGACTATCCCGTCGGGCTTTCCTCCAATAATCCGCGCCAGCGCCTGTCTGGGCCGGATCACGGGCGAGAGCAAACGGCCGGTGGCCAGGCCGTCGCGGAATTCCAGGCGGTTGGCGATCAGGCGGTCGACTCCGAGATGCTGAGCCAGAGGCCGCATGACATGGTCCAGCCCCTGACTGACCAGCGCGATATGCGCGCCTCTCGCCTGCGCCTCCTTCAATTTCGCCACGCCGTTGGGTTTCAACTTCGGTTTGAGGACGTAATTGAAATACTCCTCGCCGAGAAGGTCCAACCGGTCGCGACTCACGCCGCGCAGCAGTATGTGCAACGCGCGCGTGGCGAAGATGCGGTCAACCCCGTAAAGTAACGGGCGGATCATGGCCAGCAACGCGACGCCGCCGCGCCGCATCCATCGCTCAGAGAAGCTCTGCGCGTTCCATGTGAAGAACGCTACGGGGCGAACCGCCCCCAGATTAAGCAGACTGCCCTCGACGCGCCAGAAAGTCGCGCCCTGCTCTTTGGATGTATGAGAAGACGGCGCCAAATCGAACTTTCGAGCGGTCGATGTCTGCGCCCCGGCATTTTTGTCGATTTCGACTACGCTCACTACTGAATTCTCAAGCCTTCGTAAATCTATTGACTTCTTTTTCGGCAGGGACAACGCTTTTTTCTTTATCCCATATTAAATCAAACCACACACGTTGTGATACGGATGCAACCTCGCGCTTGAGCAATCGTCTGATCTCACAATCAACCCTACAGCCGTTTGCGCATCGCCGTTCTAATCTCGCTTGGTTTGATTTAGGAGCGTCAAAGTTCAGACTTCGATAGCCCATGAAAACCGAAATCTCGCCGGTAGTCAAACAAAAGAAAATTGTTTGATTCCTGCCCGACGAATTCTTACAATCACCGCGCCCCTCTTGTAATCGACCAAAGGAGAAGTAGAGGTATATGAAAATCGGAGTGCTTGGCTCGGGCGACGTGGCGAAGGTACTGGGCGCAGGTTTTCTGAAACATGGTCACGATGTGATGATGGGCACGCGCGAGCCGGCCAAACTGGCCGGCTGGGCGGCGCAAAATCCGAAAGGCCGCGTCGGCGGTTTCGCCGAGGCGGCGACTTTCGCGGACCTGGTCGTTCTGGCGGTCAAGGGCACGGCGGCGGCGGACGCCTTGCGCGCCGCCGGCAAGGCGAATCTGGCGGGAAAGGTCGTCATTGACGCGACAAATCCAATCGCGGACGCGCCGCCTGTAAATGGCGTCTTGAAGTTTTTCACTGATCTGGACGAATCACTGATGGAGCGATTGCAGCGCGAATTTGAAGGCGCGCGCCTCGTCAAGGCGTTCAGTTCCGTCGGCAACGCCATGATGGTCAATCCCCAGTTCGAAGGCGGCAAGCCGACGATGTTTATTTGCGGCGACGACGACGCGGCAAAAAAGACGGTAACCGAAATCCTCGATCAGTTCGGGTGGGAGACGGCTGATATGGGCAAAATCGAGGCGGCGCGCGCGATAGAACCGCTGTGCATGCTCTGGTGCATTCCAGTCTTCACCCGCAATCAAATGACACATGCCTTCAAATTGCTTACTTAGCTCGACTATGTCCTTTTTGTGGCGCTGGCGGGCGGCGCCACAAAAAGGACATAGTCAGCGCCATTTTTCAATGTCGTAATCCGATGATGACATTGAAAAATATCAAGCGTCGAATATCTAGAATCTCATGTAACGAGGCTCGGTCTTTCTTTGACTCGCGCTCAGCGCCATTAGCTTTACCAGCGAGCGATGTCGGGAGAGCAGGAAGACCATGGCGTTGCGCGCCGTGGAATTGAAGGCGACCGCGCGCAGGAATGCGCAGGCCCGGAATCGCCATGTGAAACTCGCGCGGTGGAACTGATCGTATCTCTTCGCGATCTCGGCGGCGTCTGTGACTCCCTCGGAAAAAGCCTGGCGGATGACCTCCGCCGCCAGTTCTGCGCCGCGGAGCGCGAGCTGAATGCCGCTGCCTGTAAACGGGTCGATGAACGCGCCCGCATCGCCTATCGAGATTACGCCGGGAATGGGACGCCTGCGCCCATATGTGATTGGCCCCGTGCCGACCCATTCGCCGTCGATTACGGCGTCGCGCAATCGGCGCCGCGCCGCCGGATTCGACCGCATCGTCAAATCGAGCAATTTCTCCCGATCTCCCCTGGCTTCGCGCAGCGTGGCCTCGGTCGTGATGAAGCACAGGTTGGACCGGTCATTTTCCACATCGACCATTCCGCCGTAACCGTCGCCGAAAAAGAACAATTCTCCGATGCCTCTCATTCCTTCGACCGCGCGCAGGTGGATTTTGCATCCGAACAGACGCGATCCGCCGAGGAGAGACGTCCGTCGCGCGATTTGATTTGAAAAAACGCCGTTGCGGCCCGACGCGTCGAGGATCAACGGGGCGGAGAATCGCTCTACGGTTTTCCCGCCGGCCTTGCCGTCGATGAAAATGGTCCCGTTTTCGCGCAGCAATCGCGGCGAGACGTGAAAGCCCTCGCGGGCCTCAACACCCGCCTGGCGCGCGCATTCGAGCAAAATCAGGTCCATCCGCGCGCGCGAAATGCCGATGCCATGTCCATGATCCCCAGGCCCTCCGGGCCCCCCGGGACTGTCCGCGATCCATTCCATGGGCACGTCGACGCTTCGCCCGTCTGGAGCGAACAGCGTCCATCGATCGACGATCTTCGCTCCGGCGTCGAACATCCGTTCTCTCACTCCCAAACGATCGAAGACGCCCAGGCAGTCGGGCGTGATGAATTCACCACAAACTTTTTCGCGGGGGAACCGGCTTTTTTCCAACATCAACACGCGCAATCCCGCGCGCGCAAGCAGCGCTGAAACAGTCGAGCCGGCGGGACCGGCCCCTATGACAATTACATCATATGACATAATAATCGGAAGGTGAGACAGGGAGACAGGGAGAAGGGGAGACAAGGAGACAGGGAGACGGGGAGGAAGAAAATAGAAAAATGCTCTCTCCTTGTCTCCCCTTCTCCTTGTCTCCCCCTCTTTCCACTTCGCCAAAACTCATAAAAGAATCTCTTTCGCTCCCAGCCCGCGCGCGATCTCTTCGGCCTGTTCGGCCAGGCGCGGGGCCATCTTGACGGCGACTAGAAATCCGCTGCTTTTCAGGCGGCGCATTTTGCCGGCCGTGGCGCGGGCTATTCCGCGCTGTTTCGCGGAGCCCAGGATCGAGCCGAAAAAGGCGCCGATCAGCGCGCCTGTGGTGACGCAAATGACCGCATGGTTGAACAATCCATTTATGAAAGGCAGGTTAAACATCCCCGTCAGATAGAGAGCCGGACCTATGAGCAGGGCCAGCGCGGCCCCGATCAGGGCCCCGGTTATCGCGCTGCGAACGGTGGGCGATAATGGCGAGGCGCCGGAAAGGGGATGGAATGTTGCGGCGCGTTCCTGTTCGTCTATCTCCACGCGCAGGGTCGTCGCCTCGCTCGTGTCGACACCGATCGCGCTCAACCGATCGAGCAATTCTTCGGCTCTTTCCTCCATATCGTACAAGGCCACAAGCCAGATATGCTCTTCGTGCAATCCGCGCTCCTGATCTGTCATCGTCACTTAGCCCCTACTCGCGCTATAATCTTGCCGGCACGATGGAATGAGATATCGCAAAGCTACTGCTAAGCGCATGTGGTGTCAACTGGGGCCGCGCGCTTCAATGAGAGCTGGCGTTTGTAAGTCCGCCTTCATGCGGAACTGTAAACATTTTCCGGGGAGGGATTTTATGCGTAAGTTTTTTAGCGTCGCGCTGATCTTTAGTTTGATTATTTCGGCGGCGGGAAGCTCGAGCGCGCAATCGGCCGGGCGGAAGCGCGGCTCCAACTCGACGGCCGATGTGGTCAAGACCGCCAGGCCGTCTTCGGCCGCTTCTTCGGCGACTAACGGCGCCCTGGTGGCGATGCTGCCCGCTTCAGATCTGATCGCCGTGGTGGACGCCGGGCGCGCATTCAAAGAGTTGCTGCCTAATCTGGCGGGCGTCTCGTTTGCCGGTCTGGATAAGGCGGTGAAGTCGATTCAGGATTTCATGCTGAAGACCGGCCTCGACCAGTCCAGAATTCAGAGCGCCGCCCTCGGCGTCAGCATGGAAGGCTCACTGGGAATCCCCGTGATCGTCATCCAGGGGATCGATCTCGAACAAAAACAGATCGAGGCCGCAATGAAAGAGTTCGGCAGCGAATTCAAAACCTCCGATTACAAAGGCAAAACGATCTACAATGTCGTCGCAAATGTGAAGCCGCCGTCAGCCGGCTCATTCTCGCTCAAGACCGATGATATCGCGCTGGCCTCGCTGGGCCGGCAGAGAGTAGCCCTGGGCGATCAGAAAGCCGTCAAGCAGGTGATTGACATCGAGTCCGGCGCGGCGAAAAGCGGCCTCAGCCCCGTGCTATCAGGCGCGCTCAAGGAAACTCGCGCGTCCGCCCTGCTTCGGTTCGCCTTGAATCTTCCCGAAAACTTGCGCGCCGAACTGGCCAACCTGGGAGACCTGTTCAAGCCCGTCGCCGCGAGCAAAGTCATTTTGGGCACAATTGATGTCTCCAGCGATCTCAGCATTTCGCTCGATTCGACTATCCGCACCTCATCGCAGAACGACGCTACGGATTTGGAGAACGGATTGAAGGGCCTGGTCGGTTTGGGCAAAGATTTCCTGGCCGGAGACCCCAGGGCGCAGTTGCTGGATCAGGTGAAGATCAGGTCGAAAATAAATGATGTATTCCTCTCGATAAACCTGTCCCGCGAAATCCTGGATCAGTTGTTTAAGAAGGAGACGCCGGCGCCGGCTGATAAGGAATAAGAAGACAGAGGGACAGAGGATGGAAGATGGAAGATCGAAGATGGAAGATCGAAGATCGAAGATCGAGGATCGAGGATCGAAGATCGAAAATAGCGATCCTCGATCCTCCGTCTCTCCGTCTTCTTTACTGCTGCTGTTGCTGTTCAGCTTCAGCGGATTTGAAGAATTTGTCGATTCGATCCTGGTAGATCTTGATCTTGCCCTGATCTTCGTATCGTTTGCGGGCGGTTTTGATGAACGCCTCAAAGGCGAGACTCTGACGTTCGCTGAGGATGCTCTGGCGAACGCTGTCGCGCTCCTGCGGGAGTTTCGATAAATCGGCCTCCTCGCGTTTCTTGGCGGCGAAGATCAGATATCCGGCGCCGACCTTGATGGGCGACTTGACGACTTCGCCTTCTTTGAGGGACATCAGGGCCGCGCGCGCCTGATTGCTAGCTCCCTGTGAGCCGCCCGGGAAAGAGTAGCTGTTGAAATTGGTGTCGCTCTTGGTTTCGAGTCCTTCGGCTTTGGCCAGACGCTCGAAATCCGCGACGCTCTTCGATTGGTTCAAAATCTCCTGGGCGCGGCTCTGGGCGAATGTCGGCTCTTTCTCCTGGCGGTATTTATTCTCGACCTCGTTGCGCGCCTGCTCGAAGCTCATCACGGCTCCTTTGTCGAGAATGTCCGTGACTCGCGGGATCGCGAATCCTCCGGGAATACTGACTTTTTCGCCAATGTCGCCCTTGTTGAGCGTGTTTGTCGCGTTGT
>DASUFM010000653.1:0-11155 GCA_036274535.1 Blastocatellia bacterium | reverse complement strand
CCTTTTCCAGGAATTCACGATTGGCGCGCGCGTTCGCCATGGTCTCCTCGGGCGTCGCGCCGATTTTACAGCATTCGACCATCACCGGGCCGTCGAATCCGCCCGCTTTCAGCTTCTTGAAGACGGCCTCGAAATCCACTTTGCCGGCGCCGAACTGCAACATCACGTCACCTTTCAATTCGCCGCAATCTTTCGCGCAGAAGCCAGTGATATGTCGCGCAATCGGTTCGATCTCGGCCACCGGGTCTTTGCCGGTGTAATAGATGATATTTCCCGCGTCATACCAGATCGAGAAATTTTTATGATTGACCTCTTTGATCACGCGCAGGATTTCTTCGGAAGAGCCGCTGATCCCTCCGTGCGGCTTCATCGTCAGCTTGATGCCTTTTTCCTGGGCGTAGGCTGCGGCGTCGCTCATCACTTTGAAATAATGCGCGAATTGTTCCGGATTGTCAGCGCCGAACGACAACACGTATTTCAACGAGAGGAATTCGGCGTTGTCTATCTGCTTGCGGACTTCCTTGATCGAATCTTCGAGCGGAATGTTGTGGCGCGAACCCAAAGCGCCCATATTCGCCATAAGGCCGCTTTCTCCGATCCGTTTCTTCAGGCTTTCCAGATACTCAGGCGTTGCGTTTACGCCTATGAACGGCTCATCTTTCGTGCGGCTGAGCAGGCCCGTTGATTTATAGCCGGCGGCTTTGATCTGTTTAAGAGTTTCGTCGAATGACCATTTCGTCCAGGGACGGTTGAAACACCCGACGGGCCAGTCGACTTTGGCTTCGGCGGTGAAATTAAAGGTTGCGGCGCCTGCGGCGACAAGAGCGGTCTGTTGAATGAATTTTCGTCGGTTCATGAAAGCAAGTTCCTTTGTCGTGAATGGTGGTTATCGAATGTAGTAGTTATCCAAGCGCGTCAAGTCCCAACGCAAACTCGATTGCCGCGCGTACTTCACCCATTCGCTCAGGCAGTAGGGTCGTCAGGAATTCTTCGAGATTAGCTTTTTGAATAGTTTGGATGTTGTCCAGATTGACCGCGCATTCAGTTGCGACACCATCTTCTTCGGGTGTCAGCACGACTTCTGTAGGAATGTCTCTTATACGAGTGGTCAGAGGCGCAACAGTGATGCCGGTCAGAAAGGAAATGGCAGAATTACGGGTCAGAATTAGCACTGGTCGGCGCTTATCCGGCGCGCGAAAGGTGTACCAGTAAATATCACCTTGCCTCATGATTGCTCCCAGACTTGTTCATCTTCCCATTCGTCGAACTCCCCTGGTTCAACCGGAGTGCGTTCATAGCCCAACGCGTGCTGGCGTTCTTTCGCGAAGATGGCTTTATGTCGCAGCGCTTCTTCCAAAGCTTGCCGGATGAAGGCGGCGCGAGTAAGCGAAAGCTCACTGGTAACGCGATCAATTTGCGCCAATAAGGCCTCATCAATTGTCAGTTCAATGGTCTGCATAATCTATAGTTTGCCAAATCTGACCGCGGCGTTCCAGCCGTTCATGGAATCTCTTTCTGATAATCCGCCGGCACGGTGAAGAGCGAATCGTCCAGCGATTTTCGCTCTATGCGCGTCACTTCCATGATTATCCTGGGCTGGCCGTTTTCGATAAAAGCCATCTTGAGCGGGAACGCTCCGCCTTCGACGAATTTTGCGAATTCGGGGTTGGCGTCGAGCTGCGCTTTGGCCTTCTCGCGCAGGACAGGGTCTTTGAGCCTGTCGAGAATGCCGCCTGATCCTCCGCTGTAATAACCAAGCCCTTTCGCCATGCAAACATCCACGTCCTGGTTATCGCCGATCAGCCAGTGTCTGCAGGTGAAGCCGGCGATCGTTTCCGTCTCGCCGGTCGAGGTCACTTTGGGAAAAACGATCGAGGAGTCTTCCCCGGCCATCTCTTCGGCCATTTCCGCCCAACTCATTGTCACGTAAGACCTGGCTTGAGGGAAGAGCGTGGTAGTCGTGCTGGAAGAGGAATCAATCAATACGATCGCGCTGTCCTGCGAGGAAAGGGTTTCAACTCGATTGAGGGCGCCCTTGATCGCGTATCGGGTCTCCAGCGTATCGTTGTCCATGTATGTCCTGGATGTGATCTCGCCTTCGAAAGCGTCGCCAGGCGCGGACGACGATGAGTTAGACGCCCCGCCGCACGCCGCGCAATACATCGCGCTCAGGAGAAGCGTGAGAAAAGGAAGCGCCCGGGCCGAATGCGTGAACGATTTGAATCGAATCATTGTGAACGTCCTTTCCTGATTTGGTTCGGTTACAGTAGGGGGAACGTCAACGCCGCAAATCGACCTCAACGGCAAGCCTCATAATGGTCGAGGCTTGCCGTTGCAAGCTTGAATCTATCTTTTTCCCGCGGGCAGTCCCATCATGCCCGGTTCCTCCATTTTCTTATAATCCGCCGGTACGGTGAAGAGCGCGTCGTCAAGTGATTTCCTCTCGACTTTGGTCACTTCCATAAAGGTCTTCGACTGGCCGTTTTCTACGTTGGCCATCTTGAGCGGGAATGCGCCGCCTTCGACGAATTTTGCGAATTCAGGATTGGCTTCGAGTTGCTCTTTGATTTTATCGCGCTGCGCCAGGTTTTTGAGCTTGTCTAGAATTCCGCCGGACTGTCCGCCGCCGAAATATCCCAACCCTTGCGCCAGGCACATGTCCATTTTATCGCCGATCATCCAATGATGGCATGTGAGGCCGGCGACCGTTTCGGTCTTGCCGGTCGAGGTCACTTTGGAAAAATCGCTCGCCGGGTCTTTCCCGGCCGCCTTGGCCGCTTCTTCGACGAGTTCCCCCCAGTTTATGCTCGTGTAAGTTTTTGTTTGGGGAAAGAGCATGGTTGTAGTTTGGGCGGACATGTCAGTCAACGTGATGTTTCCTGGCAAAACGGCCGCCTGTGGGGCGCCTGCCGGGAATTGCATTTCAATACGGGAGCGGGGCCCTTTGATCGCGTACCGCATTTCCATGTCTATTCCCATGGACATCTTGGACGTGATCTCGCCTTCAAACGCCGCCGCGCCTGGCGCGGATGATGATGATGCTGCTGAAGATGAAGTGGAACTTTTAGTCTCCCCGCCGCACGCGGCGCCGAACGTCGCGGCCAGGAGAAGCGCAAGAAAAAGAACCATCTGACGAGGCTGAGCGATGGATGTGAATCGAATCATTGAATATCCTTTCAGGAGAAGAATGTAAGCCATGAGTGAACACGAATGAATGCCGATTTCTTTCCCGCCCCGGGCGAGCCGTTTATTCCGCGCTCCCTTGTCGCTATTCGTGTTCATTCGTATCCATTCGTGGCTGAAGTTGTGGTTACCGCTGAGTGAGAGCCTTGACCTTCAAAGGTAAACCGAAAATGTTGATAAAGCCGGCGGCGTCCTTCTGATCGTAGCTTGCGCCCATCGTGAACGAAGCGAGGTCGGGCCGGTAAAGCGTGTTCGGAGACGTGCGCCCGGCGACGATAACGTTGCCTTTATAAAGTTTCAAATTCACGTCGCCGCTCACGGGCGCCATCAGACTGTTGACAAAGGCGTCGAGCGCCTCTCGCAGCGGCGTGAACCACTGGCCGAAATAAACCATCTCGGCGTATTTGTGCGCGACGATCTCTTTATAATGCGACGATTCCCGATCGAGGCAGAGCGATTCGAGTTCGCGCAACGCCGCCAGCAGCAATGTCCCGCCCGGAGTCTCATAGACGCCGCGCGATTTCATTCCGACCAGGCGATTTTCAACGAGGTCTACGCGGCCACAGCCGTTACGCCCGCCGATTTCGTTCAATTTTTCGATCAACGGGACCGGATCCAGATGCTCGCCGTTGACCTTTACCGGCGCGCCTTTTTCGAAACTGATCTCGACGTACTCCGGCTCGTCGGGAGCTTTTTCCGGCGAGACGGTCAATTCGAACATCGCTTCTTCAGGTTCGTTCGCGGGGTCTTCGAGGATTCCGCCTTCGTGCGAGAGATGCCAGATGTTGCGGTCATGGCTGTATATTTTCTCGCGGCTGGCCGTGATCGGAATCTGGCGCTCGTTGGCGTAATCGATGGCGTCCTCGCGCGAAACGATATCCCATTCGCGCCAGGGGGCGATCACCGCCATTTCAGGGGCGAGCGCTTTGAAAGTCAGTTCGAAACGGACCTGATCGTTGCCTTTGCCGGTGCATCCGTGAGCGAGCGCGTCGCATCCGGTCTGTTTCGCGATTTCGACCTGGCGTTTGGCGATGACCGGCCGCGCGAAAGAAGTGCCGAGCAGGTATTTGTGTTCATAAACGGCGCCGGCGCGCAGCGTCGGCCAGATGTATTCGGTGACGAACTCGTGGCGCAGGTCCTCGACATAGATTTCAGACGCGCCAGTGGCGATGGCCTTCTCCTTCAGGCCGGACAGTTCTTCGGCCTGCCCCACGTCGCCCGCGATCGCGACGACCTCGCAATTATTTTTCTCTATCAGCCAGGGAATAATGATCGAGGTGTCGAGTCCGCCTGAATAGGCGAGCGCGACCCTTTTAACGCTGCTGGTCATTTATGGATTATGCCTCCGGTAACTAATGTTGGTTTGGAATCAAACGGAGATTATACACGGCGAGGCTGGGAGAAGTAACGCGGGCGGCGCCGATTGCGCGCGCCGAATTATTCCCGGCGTATTTTGTGGCGTCAATCTCGGAAGGCGAAACGTTTTCAGCCACGAATGAACACGAACATTCACGAATAACATCTCTGGCTTCGCCCGGTCTTGCCGGTTGTTTGGCTGCCGGCTTCTTACTTCTATTCGTGAATGTTCGTGCTCATTCGTGGCTAAAATTCTTTATCGACGATTAATACTTCTGCATCGCGCGATCGACCTGATCGGCCCATGCCAGGATGCCGCCTTTCAGATTTTTGACCTTCGTGAATCCGGCTTTCTTCATCGCGTCATAAGCCTTAGCGCTACGGCCGCCCATCTTGCAATGCACGACGATCTCTTCTTCGGGATTGAGTTCGCTGATGCGTCCGGGGAATTGGCCGAGCGGGATCAGGCGCGAGCCGTAATTCTCCAGATTCGAGATCTGCCATTCGTGCGGTTCGCGCACGTCGATGATCGTCAATCGCTTGCCGCTGTCCAAAAGTTGCTTGAGCTGAAGCGGGGTGATCTCCCAATCCGATACTTCGGCCGCGGCAGGTTGCGGAGCGACGCCGCAAAATTGATCGTAATCGATCAACTGCTTGATCGTCGGGGTGTCGCCGCACAATGGGCATTCGGGATTGCGCCGCAGCTTCAGCTCGCGGAATTTCATCTTCAGCGCGTCGAAGAGCAGCAGCCGTCCGACCAATGGTTCGCCTTCGCCGAGGATCAGCTTGATCGCTTCGGTGGCCTGAATCACCCCTATGACGCCGGGCAGAATGCCCAGCACTCCGCCCTCCGCGCACGACGGAACCAATCCGGGAGGCGGCGGTTCGGGATACAGGCATCGATAGCAGGGCCCGCCGGCTTTCGGATGGAAGACCGAGGCCTGGCCTTCGAACCTGAAGATAGAGCCGTAAACATTGGGTTTGCCGAGCAGCACGCTGGCGTCGTTGGCCAGATAACGCGTCTGAAAATTGTCAGTGCCGTCAATGATGATGTCGTAGTCCTTGACGACGCCCAGCGCGTTCTCAGATCTGAGCGCGATCTCGTAAGTGTCGACCTGCACATGCGGGTTGATGTCGTTCAGACGGTCTTTGGCCGATTGCAGCTTCTTGCGCCCGACGTCTTTAGTGCCATGCAGAATCTGCCGGTGCAGGTTGCTGTGATCGACGACATCGAAATCGACCAGGCCCAACCGCCCAACGCCGGCCGCGGCCAGATACAAACCCAGCGGCGAACCCAGTCCGCCCGCCCCGATCAACAACACGCTCGCGGCTTTCAGCTTGCGTTGTCCTTCCAATCCGACTTCGGGCAGGATCAGGTGGCGGTTGTAACGGGCCAGTTCGTCTTTGTTCAACTCGGGCAATTCGGCGGGCCTTCCTTCAAGCGCTTCTTCGATGGCCGGAGTCGAGCCTCCGGCTATCGAAGGGACGATGCTGATCTCGTCTTTTTCAGTGATCGCGGTCTCCTCTTTCTGCAGGTAGCGGATGTCTTCGTCGTTGACATAAACGTTAACGAAGTTGCGCAGCTTGCCGTTGGCGTCGAAGAGGTGTTTGCGCAGATCGGGGAATTGCGCGGTCAATTTATCGAGCGCCTCGCCGATGCGCGCCGCATCTACAGTGACTGACGCCTGGCCGCCGGCATATTGGCGCAGCGCCGTGGGAATTGAAATGGATGGCATGACGTTTTCTCCTCAAAAGATCAACCACGAAGAAACGATGAACACGAAGGAAGGAATAAGGGAAATCTTCGTGTTCATCGTTTCTTCGTGGCTGATCTTCATTTTACTATTGAATGTTCTATGGTCATCGTGTCTTCGTCAAATTGCGAACGGTCTTCGCGCGCTTTCCATGCGCGCACTTCTTCAGCATGACCGCCGCGCACTGCGACTATCAGGTACGACCATTCGATGAACGGCGCGTGCTCCAGGTCGAAACCTGAAGGTATTGCGGGATGATTCGGGTGCGAATGATAATAGCCCCAGACGCCCAGGCCCCGCTTCGCCGCCTCACGTTCGGCGCGCAGATAATCGCGAGGATCGAGCTCTACGCGGTTGTGGCGGGAATCCTTGCGTATGTTTTCGAGCGGCAACACCTCGCGTATGACCCGGACCCCTTCCTCGATCACGCCCAGCAGCAAGCCGCCGCATTCTTCAGGGAAGGTTCGCTCGCCGTGGCGTTTGATCTGTTCGAGTTGTTCGGTTGTCAGTTTTACACTCATTGGTGGTTGGTGGTTGGTAGTTGATGGTTGGCGGCTGGCGGCTGGTATCAGAATTCAACCAACCACCAGACGCCATATCTCATTCCTCGCTCCAGAATTTTTCGCTCAAATACTTGCTGGCGTCGTCGGCCAGGACGGTGACGATCACCCCCTCGTCAATCCGCCCGGCGACTTTCATCGCCGCGACGACGTTCGCCGCGGACGAAATCCCGACGAACCAGCCTTCGCGGCGCGCCAGATGTTTGACCATCGCGTGCGCCTCTTCCGTGTCGACTTCGACCTCTTCGTCAGCCAGCCCCCGCTCGTAAATTCCCGGAACGATGGCTGTTTCCATATGCTTTAAACCTTCGAGACCGTGGAACGGGGAATCGGGCTGCATCGAAACAAGTTTTACTTCCGGTTTCAGTTCGCGCAACCGGCGGCCCGCTCCGACGAAAGTCCCGCTCGTTCCGAGCCCGGCTACGAAATGCGTGACGCGTCCTCCAGTCTGTTCGAATATCTCGACGCCCGTCGTCTCGTAATGCGCGCGCCAGTTGGCCGGATTGTTGTACTGGTCCGGATAGAAATATTTGTCGGGATCGGCGGCCACAATTTCGCGCACGGCCAGAATCGCGCCGTCGGAGCCGGCGAGCGGATCGGTCAACACCAGTTCGGCGCCGTAAGCTTCAAGAATACGCTTGCGTTCTTCGCTCGCGTTTTTCGGCAGGCAGAGTTTGACGCGGTACCCGCGCGCCGCGGCGATCATCGCGTATGCGATGCCGGTGTTGCCGCTCGTTGCGTCAATGATGGTCTTATCGCGTGTGAGCGCGCCCGTGCGCTCGCCTTCGAGGATCATGTTCAGCGCGGGCCGATCTTTGACCGAGCCTCCCGGATTCGCCCATTCCGCTTTGCCGTAAATTTCGACGCGCGGGTTTCCAACCAGATTGATAAGCTTGATTAGCGGCGTGTTTCCGATGAGATCGAGCAAAGACGCGGGCGCGCTGTTAGATGCTACAACAACAGCGCGTGTCAGTGATGGCATATGGATTCATGCTCGTTCCGTATTTCATCGGTCTTCAATTAAGGATTAAAGAAACAAATGACTACACGGTCATCATAATCCACGCGCCGCCATAACTCAATGGCTTGTCTCTAGAACCAGATTGGGGTGAGGGAACCACGGATATTCACGGATGCGACTAATCTCGACTTTGTCCATTGTGAGATCGGCGCCGAGCGCCGATCTCACAATGGACAAAGTGACGTTTAACTGCGCCTGTGAATATCCGTGGTTCCCTCACCAATTCGAAATTCAATCTATTTTGAGCTGGGAGCGAAAACGAAGGTCAGGATGCTTTTTACTTTGACAGGCGCGCCGTTAAACATCGCCGGTTCGAAGACCCAATTACGCGCCGCTTCTACGGCCGCGGCTCGCAGCGCGAGGTGCCCGCTGACGGCCGAGGCCTGGATGACAATCCCTGTTTCCGAGATGATAACTTCCACCTCGACCTTCCCGGTGGCGTTCATCTTCCTGGCCGCCTGCGGATAGTCCGGTTTGACTCTGGTTATAGCCCGGCTTTGCGACACGCTTTCCGGAACCATTTCCGGGTTTTCCATCAATTGAGACGAGAGTGGCAGGGGCGGCGGAGGGGCCGGAGGCGATTCCTCCGTCTGGCTCTGCGCACGGTCGCCGGGTAGAAAGCTTGAAGTCAGCGGGGCAAGCGAGGCAGGGTTGTGAAAATGCGAGACGATCGGCGCCGAATCCAGTTTTATCGCGGGCAAATCCGCGATCCGATTTTTCGCGACGGCCGCGTCAAGTACCGTCGAAGGGCTCAACATCTTCGGTAGATCTCTCAACCGGCGGACCTGGTGGAATTGTTCGTTCTGTTCGATAACTGCGCGGAAGAAGCTGGGTTTTCCGACCAACCCCTTTTTGAAAGTCCCGACGCTGATCGCAACGAACACTCTACGGCCGTCCGGCATGGTGGCGTTGATTTCAGCGCATACCGGCAAATCGTACCCCGGCTGGCCGGGGACGCCGATCTGTTCGCCGCATTCGGTCAGTTGCCAGACCACGCCTGCATTCGGCCCGACGATTTCTTTGATCCAATCCGCAAAAATACGGTTGGGCAGCGCCTCGTCGAGGCCGGAAGCGGGCATCTCCCGCGCCGAAGATAACGCCTGCTTCTCGAACGGTCCTTTCTGCATTGAACCATTCACAGATCCACAGATCCACAGAGGGATTGAGAGAAAGAGAGAAAGAGAGACGGAGAGACAGAGAGACGGAGAGACGGAGAGACGGAGGATCGAGGATCGAGGATCGCGATCTTCGATCTTCCATCTTCCATCCTCCATCCTCTGTCCCCCTGTCCCTCTGTCTTTCTGTTCCTCTGTCTCTCTGTCTCTCTGTCTCTCTCTCATAGACTTCCTCCCAAAGTCGCGCGCTTCGATTGATGGTGGGACGCAGCCTGTGCCCCACCTACAGCGGTTGGCGCTTGATTGAAGAGGCCGCTTGCTTACACGCGCGGTACTGTACCGCGACCGTGAGGGAGCGGAGTCTTCGTTCATCTGAAAACCGCTATAAGCGATCCACCCTAGAAGTTTAACTTTGCCCCGAGCTGAATGACGCGCGGCGCATAGGCTGACGTGAAGCCAAGGAACTGGCTCGCCGTGTTCCTCGATGCGCCAGTGACGCGAGCGTCCGTAATCCCTAGCTGATTTAGGAAGAGCGCGCCGCCGGTGAAGTTGTTGACGTCCTTGAAGTTGGTCCGGTTGAAAACATTGAAGGCGTCGAAAATGAGTTCGAGAGCGACAGGGTTGTCAGCGCTGAAATTGATTCGCCGCCCCACTCTCACATCCGTGCTGAAAAACCATGGCCCGAGGCCGGTGTTGCGTCCTACAGCGAACGGCCGGTCGTTGTTGTTGCTGTCCAGGTTGACATCTACTCCGGTCCGGATGTTGAAGGGGAAGCCGCTGCGCGCGGTGACGATCGGCGACACGTAAAAATTGGCGAGCGCACGCTCATATAAACTGCCGCCACTGAACGGGCTTTCGAAGATCGCCGCGACCGACATCCTGTGGCGCAGGTCGAAAGACGAGAGTCCGCGATCGGCGCCAGGGTTGGTCGGGTCCTGCGGCCCTAGTTCGAAGTTGACGTCGTCGGTGTCGCTGATGACCTTGCTGTAAGTGTAAGAACCTATAACCTGGTAATGTTGGTTGAAGCGCTTGTTCACCGACACGGCCATGCCGTGGTAGCTCGAATTGCCGGACGACTCGAACAGGTAGTCCGCCAGCCGCGTCGGATCAGCGCGCCCGGTCAACGCCGGGCGACCGAATGCGTCGAGCATTGACGGATTCGGCAGGGCGTTGACCTGCCGGGGGCGGATCAGTTTTATGCCGCGATTGAAAAGGTAGTTGATCGAGACGTTAAAGTCGCGTCCGATCTGGCGGTCTATGCCGAGGCTGGCCTGGGCGCCGTATCCATTGACCACGTTCGGGTGCAGCCGCACCAGCACCCGGTTGGAACTCGATGCGCGCGTCAGGCCCAGCCAGGTCTGGTAGGCCGATTCCGGAATGACATTGGTCGACGGGACGTTCAAAAATCCCAGGTTGACCAGTTGCTGATAAAAACAGAAGGACGGAGGAGTGTTCGGGAGAAACTGGCCGCAAGGCGAGCTCGGGTCGATCGGCGTCAGGGCCGGGTCCGCGGAGACCAGGAGCGTGCTGATCACTCCATTTGACAGAATGTTCGGGATGAATGCCAAACCGGTGAACAGCGATTGGTAATAGACGCCGCCGCCGCCGCGGATCACGGTTTTCTGGTCTTTAAACGGGTCGTAGGCGAAGCTGAAACGAGGGCCGAAATTATTGCCGTCGCGCGGGGCGCCCGAAGGTTGCAAATCGTAGTCGTAACGCAGGCCCAGGCTCAAGTACAAATTCGGCCGAACCTTGAAACCGTCTTGCAGGTATAGGCCGAGAATTTGCCCGGTGAACTGAGCGTTCGGCGAGCCGAAGCCCTGATTGATCGAGCGCGCGAAGCCGAAGTTCACCTGTTGTACGGTGGTCAATGGTTGCGTCGTGACCACAGGCGCGAGGTCGGGCCGTCCCAGACCGCCGGCTGCGCGAGGCGTGTTGAGCGCCGTGACGAGTTGCGATGAGGGGCCGGCGCCCAACACCTGGCTTAGCGGAATAGGTAATTGGGCGAAGTCTATGACACCGCCGAGAAAGACGGCGCTGACGGTGTCTATGGTGTAGCGGCTGAAATCAGCCCCGAATTTGAAGTTGTGTCTGCCGCGCGGCAGGCTGAAATTGTCCAGGAACTGGATGCGACGCTGCGTTCGGTCCGATGGCGAAGTGAACTCC
>DASUFM010000652.1:0-13590 GCA_036274535.1 Blastocatellia bacterium | reverse complement strand
GAACATGCTGGGCACGATACTGCCTTCTCAGGTTTTCGGCCGCCAGATGGCCGAACAGGGCGAGGGCGTGATCCTGAACATTTCTTCGATGAGCGCCTATCGCCCGATGACGCGCGTCGTAGCTTATTCAGCCGCCAAGGCCGGCATCAATAATTTTACGAACTGGCTGGCCGTTCACATGGCGCAGCTTTATTCGCCGCGCATCCGCGTTAACGCGGTCGCGCCAGGCTTTTTCATCACTGAGCAGAACCGCGCTCTGTTGACCGATGTGAAGACCGGCGAACTGACCGATCGCGGGCGCAGCATCATCGCGCATACGCCGATGGGCCGCTTCGGCGATCCGGACGATCTGATCGGCGCCACGCTGTGGCTGCTGTCGCCAGCCTCGGCTTTTGTCACCGGGACTGTGGTTCCTGTTGATGGTGGGTTTTCGGCGTTCAGCGGAG
The DNA here is from genome assembly GCA_036274535.1 of Blastocatellia bacterium. GTDB lineage: Bacteria > Acidobacteriota > Blastocatellia > RBC074 > RBC074 > JAJVID01. Next base: position 13,144 of record DASUFM010000652.1, on the reverse strand, counting down.
TTTAGCCACAGAGCCACAGAGACACAGAGAAGAAGAGACAGACATATTGAATCTCATTATCACGCTATCCTTTCTCTTTCATTTTTTCTCCTCATCTCTGTGTCTCTGTGTCTCTGTGTCTCTGTGGCAGTATTTAACTGGGGATGAAAATGGTCATTGGCAAAGGCTCTGTTGACAGGGCGCTTTCGGAATCGGAAGTTCGCGAATTGACGGCGCCCGCTTTGTCCGGCGCCGGACTCGACGGCAAGCGGGTATTGGTCATCATTCCGGACGGCACGCGAACCGCGCCGATTCCGATGATGTTTCGACTCTTTCACGAATCGCTGAAAGAGCGGGGCGCCGCCCTGGATTTCCTGATCGCGCTCGGCACGCATCAACCGATGAGTGAAGATGCGATCAATCGTCTGGTCGGAATCACCCCAGAAGAGCGCATGACGCGGTATGCGCTGGTCAACATCTTCAATCACCGTTGGGATGAGCCGGACCAGCTGGTCGAACTTGGCGAAATCTCCGAAAACGAGATCGCGGAGATCACCGGCGGCCTGCTGAGGCAGTCGGTCAAGGTTCGATTGAACAAACTGCTCTTCGATTACGATCAGATAGTCGTTTGCGGCCCGACCTTCCCGCACGAAGTGGTAGGGTTTTCCGGCGGCAACAAATATTTCTTCCCGGGCGTCAGCGGCGCTGAGGTGATCAACTTCTCGCACTGGCTCGGCGCGGTGATCACCAGTTACGAAGTAATCGGGACCAGCTATACGCCCGTTCGCCGCGTGATCGATCGCGCGGCGTCGCTCATTCGATTGCCGAAGCTCTGTTTCAGCATGGTGGTCAAGGGCGAAGAGATGGTTGGGTTGTACATAGGCTCGCCGGAGGAAGCTTATGAGGAGGCGGCGCGGCTTTCGTCGCAGGTTCACATCAAATGGGTCGAACGCCCGTTCAAGCGCGTTCTTTCAGTGATGCCCCACATGTACGACGACATATGGACGGCGTCGAAGGGAATGTACAAACTCGAACCCGCGATCGCAGACGGCGGCGAGGTCATAATTTACGCGCCGCATATTGACGAGATCAGTTACACGCACGGGCGAGTTCTGGACGAGATCGGATACCACGTGCGCGATTATTTCGTGAAGCAGTGGGACAGGTTTAAAAATTATCCCTGGGGCGTCGTCGCGCACAGCACGCATCTGAGAGGCGTCGGAACTTACGACGCCGAGACTGCGGTCGAAACCCCGCGCATCAAAGTCACGCTGGCCACGAAGATTCCCAGGGAACGATGTGAGCGCGTCAACCTGGGCTATCTCGATCCCGAAACGATCAACATCGATGAGTGGAAGGGCAGGGAAGACGAAGGAATTTTGCTCGTTCCGAAAGCCGGCGAAATGTTGTATCGTTTAAAACCTCAGGCGGCGGCGGGAGATTGAAATGTGTCATTAAAGGAGGTTTGTTATGACCCCAATCCCGAAGCATAAAATGACGATGGAAGAGTACATTGAGTTCGACAAGAACAATGAAGGCCGGTGGGAATATTTCGACGGCGAAGTGTTCGATATGGCCGGCGGCACTCTGAATCATAATCGAATCATCAAAAACATTCTCGCTACTCTTGAAAATAAACTTCAGGGAACGCGGTGTGAGTCGTTGCCTTCCGAGATGCGCCTCAAAGTGCCCAAGGCCTTGCCATACCGCTATCCTGATGTAACGGTCGTTTGCGGCGAGCCGATTATCGAGAAAATTCAAGGGCAGGAGATGCTGGTAAACCCGCGAGTCATTATCGAAGTTCTTTCGCCATCCACGGCCCGTTATGATTACGGCCCCAAATTCATCGCATATCGGTCAATCGAAAGCTTCCAGGAATATTTGTTGGTTTCGCAGGACCGTCCGCTTATCATCCAATATGCGCGCGGGCCTGGTGGATGGGTGCGCAGAGATATTGAAGGGATGGAGAACGTACTGGCGTTCGCCTCCGTGGATTGCGAATTGACTCTCAGTGAAATCTATCGGCTGGTGAAATTCCCGCCGGCGTCAAATATCATTCGGCCGGTTTAAAACACGGAGCGATTATGTCAGCTCAGGAATATTCCAATAACATGATCGTTCGCGGGGCATGCCCGCACGATTGTCCCGACACTTGTTCGTTTTTCGTCACGGTCGAGGACGGGCGCGCCATCAAGATAGAGGGCGCGAAGGATCATCCGACCACGGACGGCTTTCTCTGTACGAAGGTCAACCGTTATCTGGAGCGAACCTACAGCCCGCAGCGCGTTCTTTATCCGATGAAGCGCGCGGGCGAAAAAGGGAAGGGGATTTTCGAACGGATCTCGTGGGACGAGGCCCTGGACACAATCGCCGCGAAGTTCAAAGAGATCGCCGCCGACGATCCACAGGCGATTCTGCCTTACAGCTACGCAGGCACGATGGGCCTGGTGCAGAGCCAGTCGATCGACCGCAGGTTCTTTCACAAACTCGGCGCGTCGTTGCTGGCGCGAACTATCTGCGCCGATGCCGGCGCGGCGGGTTATCGCGCGACCATCGGCTTGAGCATGGGGACGGACCCGGAACGGTTCAGCGACGCGAAACTGATCATCATCTGGGGATCGAACGTCATCACGTCGAACGTGCATCTGTGGCCGAAGATACTCGAGGCCAAACGCAAAGGCGCGAAAGTGATCGCCATCGATCCTTACCGCAGCCTGACCGCTGAAAAATGCGACGAGCATCTGGCCATATTGCCGGGTACGGACGGCGCGCTGGCGATGGCGATGATGAACGTGATCGTCAGAGAGAATCTGATCGACCACGATTACGTCGAACGTTACACGCTCGGCTTCGATCTGCTGCGCGAACGCGTGACGGAATACCCGCCGTCGCGCGCCGCCGCGATTACCGGCCTGAGCGAAGAGACGATCGTCAATCTGGCGCGCGAATACGCGACTACGAAGCCCGCCGTGATCAGGTTGAATTACGGTTTGCAGCGGCATGCAGGCGGAGGAATGGCCGTGCGGGCGATCACCTGTTTGCCGGCGCTGGTCGGCGCGTGGCGTGACGCCGCCGGCGGCGCTCTGCTTTCAACTTCGGGAACTTTCGGCCTCAATACCCAGGCCCTGGAGCGGCCGGACCTGATCTGGAACAATCCGCGCACGATCAACATGTCGGCGATCGGCGACGCGCTGTTGGGTTATCAACGCGTGCAACGGTTCAGCGTCAAAGACGCGCCGGACGAGACGCTGGAACACCTGGACCCGCCGGTCCGCGCGATTTACGTTTACAATTCAAACCCGGTGGCCATTGCGCCTGATTCGCGGCGCGTCATCGCCGGGTTCAAGCGCGAAGACCTTTTCACCGTCGTCCACGAAATCTTCCAGACCGACACGGCTGATTACGCCGACATCCTGTTGCCCGCGACCACGCAACTCGAACACTTCGACGTTCATAAAGCTTACGGCCATCTTTACATGCTCATCAACAAGCCGGCCATAGAGCCGATGGGCGAGGCCAAACCGAACAGCGAGGTCTTTCGCTTGCTCGCCGAACGCCTTGGCTTCACCGAAGATTGCTTCAAGGACTCCGACGAAGAGATCGCGCGCCAGGCGATCAATTACAATCACCCGCGCATGCGGGGCATGACCTTTGAAGAGTTGAAAGAGCGCGGCTGGATGCGCTTGAGCGTGCCCGAAGCTTTCGCGCCGTTCGCGGAAGGCAATTTCCCCACGCCCTCCGGCAAATGCGAATTTTTCAGCGAGGCTCTGGCAAAGCAGGGCGTCGACCCGTTACCGACTTACATCCCGCCGCGCGAATCGGCCCAAACCGCGCCGGAATTGGCGAAGAAATATCCGCTCGCCATTATCTCACCGCCCGCGCATAATTTCCTCAATTCGAGCTTCGCCAATCTGCCGACCTTCATCAAAGCGGAGAAAGAGCCATATCTGGAAATCCATCCGTCGGACGCCGCCGAGCGTGGCGTCAAAGACGGCGACCGTGTGCGCGTCTTCAACGATCGCGGCGAATTCAATCTCAAAACGCGCGTCAGCGAAAAGGCGCGACCGGGAGTGGTCGTCGCCCTGTCGGTCTGGTGGAAGAAACTGACGAGCGACGGATGCAACGCTAATGACGTGACTTCACAGGGATTGACGGATCTGGGAGCCGGGGCGACTTTCTACGATGCGCTGGTTGAAGTGGAGAGGGTATAATTACTCTATACGAAAATGAGGAGGGAATAAATCATGAGTGAATTGCTGGTTCCAGAAAAAACGGATCTGGGCTGGGTCGTCGAAATCCCATCTGAGATGGCGCAGGCGCTGGGGATAGAGGAAGGCTCCATCGCCGTGCTCTATGGCAAGGATGGCAATGTCCGTGTGGAGATTTTGCCTCCTCCTTCTTCTGAATTATTAAAAGAAGCGCAGGAAACGTACGCGGAACTGAAAGATACTTTCGCGGAGTTAAAACGTCTTGGCGACTAAACCTACTCGCTATATCACCTATCCTGAAGCTGTCTGGATTCATATACAGTTGATGCGACTGGAGGGCGAGATTAGGTACGGAGTTTTTGATCGCGAACTGATTGAATCGGCTTTGGCGCGTCCTCGGCAAGCCGCCGCTTATGAAGACGCTGATGTCATTCGGCAAGCCGCAACTTTGTTTTATGGCTTGATTAAAAGTCACCCTTGGGTCGGTGGTAACAAAAGGACGGCCACCGCAATAGTCAACATTTTCCTCAAACGCAATAGCTTCAAGCTTACTTCTGTTACAAAAGACAATGTCGAATTATCGTTAGCCGTTGAGGCTGATCAATGGAAAGTAGATGAGATCGAAGTTTGGTTGCGCCAGCACACAGAAGCAATTAGTTGAAGTTGGATGCGGATCGGCGTTACGACGGTATAGAGAAAAGCATGGATACTGGAACATCAAAGATACCTTTACGCGCGCTCGGCCGGACGGGCATTGAAGTAACCGCGATCGGGTTCGGCGGTTATCACCTCGGCCTGGTAAAAGAAGAGAACGATGCCATTCGCCTGCTTCACGAATCCATCGATGCCGGGATCACTTTTCTGGACAACGCCTGGGAATATCACCAGGGTCGCAGTGAAGAGTTGATGGGCCGGGCGATTCACGACCGGCGCGACAAGGTTTTTCTGATGACCAAGGTTTGTACTCACGGGCGAGACCGTCACGTGGCGATGCGACAGCTCGAAGATTCGTTGCGCCGCTTGAAGACCGATTACCTGGACCTCTGGCAGGTTCATGAAGTCGTTTATGACAACGAACCCGAACTGCATTTCGCTGAAGGCGGAGTGATAGAGGCGCTCGAACAGGCCAGAAGCGAGGGCAAGGTTCGCTTCATCGGCTTCACCGGCCACAAAAGCCCTGAAATACATTTGAAGATGTTGTCGTACGACTATCCCTTCGACACATGCCAGTTGCCGTTGAATTGCTTCGACGCGACCTTCCGCAGTTTCGAGCGACAGGTGCTGCCCGAACTCGAGCGGCGTGGCATTGCGGCCATAGGGATGAAGAGTCTCGGCGGCGAAGGCGATATGGTGAGGGCCGGGGCAGTCACCGCCGAAGAGGCGCTGCGTTACGCCATGAGCCTGCGGGTCGCGACCGTAGTCAGCGGGATAGATTCGCCGGCTGTGCTGCGGCAAAACCTGGGCGTCGCGCGCAACTTCACGCCGATGAGCGATGACGAGATGCGACAGTTGAGGGAACGCTGCAGGGCAATGGCCGGAGACGGCCGGTTCGAACAGTTCAAAACGACCTTGAAATTCGAGGGGCCCGTCGGCAGGGAGCAGCACGGATTCCCGCCGCAGAATGAACTCAAAATGTGAATCATATGCCATATGCCATATGTCATATGTCATATGGCATATCAAATATGGCATATGACATATGGCATATATGAAGCTCTTCACTCTCGCTCTATTGCCCGCCGCGCTCATGGTCATTGGATGCAGGCAGGAGATTGGTTCATCCTCGCCGAATAGCGGCTCGCCAAGGGCTGCCGGTTCATACCGGGGCAATCCATTCGACAACTTTCTCCACGCCGAGGCCGAGCCGGCTGACGGGTTCGACTTTCCCGTAGGCGATCCTGACGGCAAAGGCTCGTACACCGACAAGGCCACCGGCATAACTCACGACGGTTGGCGCATCGCCACGCGGTTCACTGAGAAGTACAGCATGGGAATTCACACGGGCGAGGATTGGAACGGCGGCGGCGGCGGCGACACCGATTTAGGCAAGGATGTACGGTCGGTGGCTAACGGCCGAGTAGTCTTCGCTGAAAACTGCGGCAGGTTGTGGGGCAATGTAGTCATTATCGAACACGTCTTTTACGAAAACCACGAACGGCGAAAGATTCGTTCTCTCTACGCGCATCTTCAGACGATCAAAGTCAGGCGCGGTGAGGAAGTGAAAAGACGGCAATTGATCGCGACCGTCGGACAGGATCCGGACAAGACATTCAAAGCGCATCTGCATCTGGAATTGAGATGGGATGAAACGCTCGCGCCTACTTACTGGCCGTCATCGGACGGCAAGGACGAGAAGTGGATGCGCGAGCGGTACGCCGAGCCGTCGGCCTTTATCGCCATGCGCAGAAATCTGTTCGTTCCACAGCGAGAGCAGACGCTGGTTCTGGTCGATCAGGAGAGCTACAAACTGCGCCTTTATCAAAAAGGGCGCATGACGGCCGAGTACGACATCAGCCTGGGACAGGGTAAAGGGCGGAAAGCTGTACAGGGCGACAACAAGACTCCGAAGGGAATGTATTTCGTCATCGGCAAACATCGTGGCAGATTCGACGGGGCCTACGGCGCTTATTACGGAGGGCATTGGGTCAAGATCAAGTATCCGAATAAATATGACGCGGTTCGCGGAAGAGCCGCCGGATACATCACCCCGCGACAGGAGGCGGCTATTGCGGCGAACTGGGAGAATCGGGCGGCGACGATGGAAAACACTCGGCTGGGCGGCGGCATAGGATTTCACGGATGGGCGCAGGAATGGAGCAATGAGGGGCCGCGGCATCTTTCCTGGGGATGCGTGGTTCTGCACCTTTATGACGTCAGTAATTTGTTTAATAATGTTTCGCCGGGCTCAATGGTAGTTATTTTCTGAATTTTGGATGACCTTCTCAATTTCTGGGGATATAATTCGCATTGTTTGACAATCTGATCTTCTTCGCGCGCCTGGGGACGGCCCGTTTTGCCCCGTTTGCCCCGTTTGCCCCGTTTGCCCCGTTTGCCCCGGCGCTTCCTGGATAAGGCGACATATTTTAGCCTGATGGCAGATCCTTTTTGACGTGAGCAAAACCGGCATCATAACAGATCAGCCTGAGATCGCGATGGCTTACCAGGATGAATGGGGCGCGATTGCGCCTGAGGTTTATCAGGCTGTGGTATCGCTTCGCGAGCAGGCCGAGAGCTATTCTCGATCGATGTTGGGAGCCGAGGATGCCGGGCGCACGCTCATGGCCAAGGCCGCGGCGACGGTCACGCGTGTCCTCGAAGATCGCCAGGAACAAATCGCCAATCTCCCGGCCTATCTCTTCCAAACCTATAAGCGCCTGGTTCAAGCCGAATTGGAGAAAGAACGCACGCGAGAGAAGATTCTGGCGGAGCGCGCGGGCGAGGTCTCTCGCAACGGAAATAACGTCTCCGACGAACTGGATCAATATATACTGATAGGACAACTGCGCGCGCGTATGAATCAGCGCACGCGACAGGTTTTCGACCTGCTGGCTCTGGGCCACACCTTCGAAGAAATCGGCTCAATGATGGGTAAGACCAGCCGCGCCGTCCGCAACAACTATTACGAACAGATCGCCCGGCTGAAAGAAGAACTCGGCTGACGACCGCGATTAGCCACAGAGGCACAGAGACACAGAGACGCCGAGAAAGATGGAGAGAGAGGAGGAGAGGCGTGGAGGAATTTTCGCAACGCCACCCTCCTCTCTCTCAGTTTTTGTGTCTCTGTGTCTCTGTGTCTCTGTGGCGGTGATTTCAGAGAATCTGCAATACGACCAGGGTCTGGTCATCCTGTGGATGAACTTTTCCAAGGAACTCCGCGACATCGGCCATCACGGCGTCGCGCGATTGTTCGGCGCTCATCTCGTTGGTTTTCTCGGCCATCGCCATCAAACGGTCTTCGCCGTATTCGTCGCGCTGTTCGTTCATCGCTTCGGTGATCCCGTCGGAGTAGAAGAAGAGTTTGTCTCCCGGTTCGAGCTGGATGGTTTCGACCTTCAGCGATTGATTGAAGATTCTCCCCTGGTTCAATCCCATCCCCATGCCCGGCGATTTCAACATCCAGGTTTTGGGCTTCCTGTGCATGATCGTTGGGTTGTGGCCGGCGCGGGCGAAACTGAGCGTTTTTGTCGGCGGATCGATCACTGCAAGGAACAGGGTCACGAAAGTTTTTCTTCGGCAGACGTCGTAAAGATGGCGATTGACCTCGCGCAGTATGTCTCCCGGGTCGGTTTTATATTCGGCGACGGAATCGAGCAGCCCTTTGGTCAGGGTCATATAGAGAGACGCCGGAACGCCTTTGCCTGAAACGTCAGCGATGACGACGCCGATTTTGCCTTCGGGCAGCGCCAGAAAGTCGTAAAGGTCGCCGCCGACCTCCTTCGACGGATTGCAGACGGCCGAGATGGCCATGCCGGGCGCCTCGGGCGGAACTTCGGGCAGCATTCGCAATTGCGCTTCGCGCGCGACTTTGAACTCAGCCTGCAATCGCTCGCGCTCGGCGCGGCCCCCCTGAGGCTCCTTGGCGGCCATCTCTTCTTCGCTGGCCTCGCTCGATTTCCACAATCCGACCAGGGCGGCGACGATCGCCAGGCCCAGACCGATCGCGGCATGGCGTCCGGAAGTTTGAAGAGACGTCGAACTCTGAGCCATCAGCGCGGCCGAACTGAGCGCCGTCATGGAAGCGATTAACGCCGCTATCACAGCCAGCAGACCGAAATTGCGATAGAGCCAGACGAGCAGCCAGGCCTGTAACAGGCTAGCCACGATGGTCGCAGTCGCTGATGTGTAAAACGCGTCCAGCCCGGCCATCGTCACAAATGCGATAACAAAGACCACGATCCTCTGGAGCAACGGCTTTTTCACGAAGGCCTCGGCCGCCGGAATCAGGAACGCGAAAGACATGAAGATCAGAATCTGACTGCCGTCAGTAAGCGCGCTCATCGCCGGCGCCGAAACGCCGAACAAATCTTCGATGCCGTTGGCGTTGATCGAGGCGCCGGCGAAAACCCCGGTCGCCGCGACCACGTGCGTGATCGCCCACGGCAAGCCTCCTGCCAATAATCCCGCGACAAGGCTTCCGGCCATCGGGCGTCTGAGCAGTTTGCCTTTGAGCAACAGTTCCAGGTCCAACGTCCTGCGATTGGCGCCGCCGCCAATCGAATTGGCCAGCGCCAGACCGGACGCCATGAACAGATAGAGAAAAGCGGCGAGGCAAAGATTGGCGACGATCATGGTCGGCCAGAAAAGCGCCCCTCCGCCGTCGTACGTAAATCCACCTGAGGAGGAACGAACGTTAAAGCGCAGATCGTTGGCCAGGCTCCCGAACATGTTGGAGATGAACAGAAGTAAGAAACAGCAGGCAAGAAAGACCAGCGTCTTCCGATGGTCGATCCGCCGGCGGGCCAGGCTGATGAAGTAGGCGATGATCACCAGAATAATCCCGGGAAAGACCAACAGGTTGTTAATGCTCGTGACAAAGATTATCGCCCCTCCGCGCCGGGCGTCGTATTCCGCCTGAAGCTTCGGAGTGAGGTTGGAGTACAGCCAGACTTCTCTGACTTTCCCGTCGCGAACTATGACAGTGGCTAAAACTCCGAGGCCGCCGTCAGACGTCGTCCAGTCGAACCTCCAGCCTTCATCGGAATTAGAGTCGGAAACGAAGGAGAATTTGCCATATCGCTCGCCCAGGAATTGTTTCAAGGCTTCATCAGCGAGCTTCCGATCGTTCGCAAGAGCGTCAGGCGCCGGTGGTTGATTCGCGTCTTTTTTCTCTCCATCTTTCTTTCCGGTATCTTCACGCAGCCTGTATCCAATTAACTCGCCTCGCGCATTTAGCCTCGCTTCAAAATCCGAACCGGATTTTACGCCTATCAGGCTGACATGCGCCTTCAACGGCGTGAAGAGCCCGCCTGGCAGCAGGCCGGGTTGATGGGACACATAGTAATATTCATCGCCGCGATGATATTCGATCTCAACTTTGGCGTATTTTACGGGCTCCGTGTAGCCGTAGGAGGACGCCGCGGCTTTCGCTTTTTCAATCGCCGCGGCGCGATCCAGTTCGAACTTCCACTGCGCCGCCGGATTTGCCCTGCTGAACAGGAGGAAGAGGCCGCCATAGCCGATCAGGGCGAGAACAAACAATGTTATCAGGCGGCGATTGGTCATCACATTCTCCTCAAAAAAGAGTTCGTAGCCCCGCCTTCAGGCGGTCCGGCACAGGGTTTACAAAGTCACAACGTTCCGTAAATCAATACTATAGGATTGGATCTATTCAGACCGCTGATTGAGTTTAACGATGACCGCAGTCAGATCGTCTTCCGTCATCTGTTTTCTGGCCCGTTTTGAACCTGCCTGGATGCTCTTGTCGAGCGCCGCCTGCAGCGTTGGGGAATCGGCGCCGCCGAGGTTGTTCAAAACCTTAGACAACTCAGCGTCCGGGGTGGTGTTGTTGTTCTTCCAGTTTTTGATAATGCCGTCGGTGAGCATCGCCACGCTGTCGCCTTCGCCTAGAGAGCAATTTCCTTCGATCACCGAAATATCAGTTTCGGCGCGTCTCTGAGATTTGGCGGATTTGGTTGATTTAAATTTGATCTCGCGCTCTTCGGGGAGCGACAACCGGCCGGGCGATTTTTCATTGGCGACCATAATCACCGGATGAGTCCCGACGCGCGCGTAGCGCAACGTCCCGTCGCCGGAATCGATCACGACGTATGCGAGACCGATGCCCGCCTCGCCATCGAGCATGGCGGCCAGGCGGTCCTGCAACCCGCGTATGATCTCAGTGGGTGAATTGTCCGATTGGCCGTCGCCCAGAATCCTCGGCGTCAGAAAACCTTTGGCGAAGGCCACTGAGAGCGCCGAACCCAGGCCCTTGCCCCCTCCTTCGGCGATCAGGATTCCGAGCTTGTCGCCTTCCAGTTCGAACATGTCGTAGAAATCTCCGCCCACTTCATGAGCCGGATGGCAACAGGCGGCGATTGAGAAATTGGGGAGGCTGGGCAATGTTTCCGGCATCAATCTCTTTTGAGCTTCGCGCGCCGCCGACGCCTCGGCCTGCATCGACACTCGCTCTGCCAGACGTTCGGCGTAAACCGGCCTCACATCGTCCTCACGGTAGAACCTGCCTTTGAATGCGAAGACGAAGGCGGTCAGAAGCGATACCGCCGCAAGGACCAGAGATACAACGCCGGAATCAACAAGGCCTTTTGACGGCTGGGCGATCATTTGCAGCATTATTCCCCAACAGGTCGGCGCCGCGATGCAGAAAATCGCCGTGAGCAAATCAAAACAGAAGAAAGCGAGCAGGAAGAAAAACGCCCTCACAACCGCCATCAGGAGAATGGCAGTCATCGGACGAAAGCCCAAATAGGGGCCTACGCAAGCCAGCCAGACGAAGATCGACGACATTACCATGATCGCGCGCTGCGAGCGGAATCGCCGATGTAGGAAAGGCAGCGGGACCAGCAGGCCGATGACGGTGATCGGCATGACGTCCATCGCCGCCATTATCAACGGCGACATCAATGGCAAATACCCGAACCAGGGATTGAATTCGCTGAAACCCTCGCCGGCGCCCGGCTTCCCCTGCCAGGGCTGGAAGGCTTCGGCGCCGAGCCATAACGCCCATCCGCCCATCGCGCATCCGATCAAAAAAGCGCGGCTGACGTTTTGAGAGAAGAGCCGGCCCGTGACCAATACGTCGAGCGAGGTCAGTTTGCCGGGGTAGGATTCCCGTATGTCGCCTTCTCCACTCCCGTAAGCGAAGCCGATAAACAGCCCGACAACCACATAAAACATCGTGACAGAAAAGTAAACGATCGAATTAAGCAGCCAATCGGGGATCCCGCGATCGTGCCCGCCGCCAAGATCGTAAAAGGCCTGGTCAGTCAGCAGAAGAAAGAGCGACAGCATGGAGGCGAAGACGATCGTCACCATCGCGATGCGCGAATAAGATATCTCCTGCTGTTTGACTCGCTGGACGAACCGGTACAGGCCGAAGATCAGGACGGCGCCGAACAGCAGGCAGTATGCGATCACGAAGACGATCTGCAGTTTCGATTCCTTGTTCAGGTTGCTTTTAGCGAACGCCGAATCAATGTCGGCCTTAACCGTGTCGCCGGTTAAGACGCCGCCACGAAATGATATTTCGCTTTTGACGGTCAATTCCGGAATGGTTGTGAGCGGCCAATTCCAGGCGTATTTCCTGATGACGACGGAAGTCTGGACATCCTCTTCCAGTTTCAGATAGATATTGGAGGAGAGGCCATGACTACTGAGTCTGGCTTTCACCGCCTCCACGGCCATCCGACGCGCCTCCGGTTCGGTGATCTCGCCAACATGGCGCTGCCTTGAGAGGCTTCGACTGTATCCCAGGGCGCGCCCATCAGGGGCCAGTCGGACTTCCATGCTTTCCGATTCGTCGGGCGATCTGAAGCGAACGCCGATCACTATCTCGGGGGCGAGTTGTCTCGCGATCCGCCCCTCCTGGCCTTTGTCCAAACGATAATATAAGAGCAGGTCGTCCGATTTCGTGACCACCCTGCACAGGCTTTTCCATCCGGTCACGTCGACCCCTTTGGACGCCGCGAACCGCGCCGCGTCCTCGATCGCCGACCGCCTGTCGATCTCGAAACCGACTTTGAGATTTGGGTCATATTTAAAAATCAGACCCGACCCCACCAGATAAGCCAGTGGCGAGAGCGCGAATAGTATGATCCAGACCCAGTGAGTCTTATTGATTAACATTATTTTGGACAGCATAGGCTAAATCGAACCAAGTAACATTGGGACAATATCGCTAGCCACAGAGACACAGAGACACAGAGAGAAACCCGTAAAGATCAATGGAGACGCCTTTTTTCTATTCGTCCCCTCTGTGTCTCTGTGTCTCTGTGGCAAAA
>DASUFM010000651.1:0-4126 GCA_036274535.1 Blastocatellia bacterium | reverse complement strand
TATCGTCGGTTTTAGCCTCTGTCTTTGAGGATGTCCTCGAAGATTTGCGCGGCGTATAAAGTGGGGGCAATTCCAGGATCGGATCGGTGTGCAGGTAAGAAAGGGCCGCTCCCAGGGCCAGTCCGGCGAAAGGCCCGTAAGTTTGCGCGACGTGGATATAAGCCTCGACGTATTTCGGCATTAACTTTGAAAATCCCGTGGCGCGATAAAACTCTTCAAGCAGCAAAGCGAAATCGGTGATCTCGCGCACTTCGTCCGGCAGGCGTTCGGCAGGCGCGTCAATCGTGAAGGCGGGAGGTTCGGTCATGCTGAGGGCCAGGCTCAGATAAGGCGCGACAGCCGTGACGTCATTTTCGCCCTTGCGGTGTTTCTGAAAATAAGCGCGGAGGCGCTGAATCAGCTCTGGATTGGCGTCTTTCAAATCCTCGCGGATTTGCCGCCGCAGCGCGGAAAGCTGGCGATTGCCGGATTCGTAATCGTAGCCCGCGACGTTCAGCGCGGCCATCATCACAATCACGCGGCGGTCAACGCCGATATCCGTGTTGACGTCGGCCAGCGAGAGATTAGGACGGTCGGCCAGTGGCAATTTCCGGCGGTCAATCATGACGCCTTGCGGCTGCTGCTCCGGCGTTTTCCCGGATTGGCCGGCCTGGCCTCCCTGATTGGCCTGATTGGCCTGATTGGCCTGATTGGCCTGATTGGTTTGCTTCGGCTGATCCGCCGGTTTGTTCCCCGGCTTGTCTGAGGACTGAGACTTTGATTCCTGCGCGGCGGCGCCGAGACTCGACGCCATCAGCAGCGCCAGAGCGATCAAAACAATTCTTTTCATTTTCGATTCCTTTTCCGAAACACTGGAGCCGCGCCGCCTGTTCAGGCGCGAAGCTTAATTGCGGACGTCTGTTTTGATTAGACTGCAGTCGGCGATTATAGCCTATCAGGGCTGGCGTGTCGCGTCCGCCCTATTCGTAGCGCAGAGCTTCGATCGGATCCAGCCTGGCGGCTTTCCAGGCCGGCCACAAACCGAATCCGACGCCCAGTCCCACCGAGACTACGAACCCGACGACCGGCGCCCACAGCGGCACGAAGGTGGGCATAGCCATCTTGACGATTTCGGCTGTGATCCAGCCGAGCAGAATTCCCAGCAGGCCGCCCGAGCCGGTCAGCGTCGCGGCTTCGACCAGGAATTGCAGCACGATGTCGCGGCGGCGCGCGCCGATGGCTTTTCGCACCCCGATTTCTTTCGTTCGTTCGGTGACCGAGACCAGCATAATGTTCATCACGCCGATTCCGCCGATCAACAGCCCGACGCTTGAAATAGCGACCATCAGCATAAAGATCCCGCCCGTGATCGCGCCGAACTGCTCGATGATGCCTTTCGACGTCTGAATGCCGAAGTTGTCGGGATCTTTGTAAGCAACCTTGCGCCTTTTGCGTAACAACTGGCGTATTTCGTCCTGCGCCTGCTCGATCTTGCCCGGCGCGGCCATGGCCATCACGAAGTTTTCTTTGACGTTCGGATATATTTTCCGGATTGTCTCATAGGGAAGATAGACCGCCTTGTTTTCATTCCCCGGATCGTCCGACGGCGAGAGGAAAAGCTCGCGCTTTTTGAGCACCCCGATTACGCGGTAGGCGCGGCCGTTGATGGTGATTTCGCGGTCAAGCGCGTTTACATTCGGGAAGAGCGTGTTGGCCACATCGACGCCTATGACGCATACGTCGGCCCGCGTGGCGTTCTCGCCGTCGTAAAAGAATCGCCCTTCGGTGACTTCCGATGTGCCCATCCTGAAATAGGACGGCATCACGCCCTGCACGGTGGCGTTGATCATCTCGGTGTCCTGGTAGCGAATCTTCACGCGATCGGCCATTGGCCCCTGCATAAAGTCCACCGGCGACATAAACGCCGTCGCCTCGACCACTGAAGGACATTCGGCGGCTATCGCCAGGGCGTCTTCGTAACTGATCGGCTTCCGCATCCGCTCTTCAGCCGAGGGATTGAAGTTGAACCCGGGCTCGAACTTGAAGACGTAAATCGAGTTCGTGCCGTAGGATTCGATCTCCTTGGACACGCTCGTGTTAATGCCTGATACAAACGCGGCGATCACAATCACCGTCATCGTCCCGACCACTACGCCCAGAATTGTCAGGAACGAACGCAACTTGTTCTGCCAGAGCGTGTCGAACGCCATCAGAATATTTTCGCGCAGATCACCACGAGTCATGACTTTTTCCTATTTCCTGTCAGGCATTCTTCTTCATGGATGGGCCTTATAGGTCTTATAGGATTTATAAGACCTATTCATATCAATCCGACCTCATAGCCGCGATCGGGTCAAGGTTCGCGGCCCGCCACGCCGGATAAACGCCCGCGATCAGTCCCACGCCGCCTGAAACCAGCAGGGCCACCGCGACCGCTATCAACGGCAGCGCGGTCGGTATCGGCGTTAACGTCGCGACCAGTTTACTCAAAGTATAAGCGGCGCTCACGCCTATGGCGCCGCCCGCCAGCGCCAGCGCGATCGATTCGGCCAGGAACTGTTTCAGGATGTCCACGCGGCGCGCGCCCAGGCTTTTGCGAATGCCGATCTCCTTCGTCCGCTCTGTGACGCTGACCAGCATGATGTTCATGATCACGATGGCGCCGACGACCAGGGCGATCGACGTCACGCCGATCGCGACGGTCTGGATAGTGCCGAAAATTCTTTCGCGCAGGTTGTTGACGGCGCTGGGCGTGATAATGCCGAAATTGTCTTTCTCCTGGGGCTTCAATTTGCGGCGCGTGCGAATGATGACTCGCGCCTCGTCAATCGCGTCTTCATAAAGAGCCTCAGTGCGTGACGTGATGAGAAGTTGTATCGAACGGCGGCTGCCGTACATATTCATAAAAGTCGTCAGCGGGATCGAGACGAATTTATCGCGCGACACGCCGAAGACCGTGCCCAGAGATTTCGCCACGCCCACGACTTCAAAAGGACGCCCATCGATCTTGATTGTCTGGCCGACGGGCGAGCGCGTCGGGAAGAACCTGTCGGCCACGTCTGCCCCTATGAAACAGACGGAGCGGTCGCTCATCTCCTCCGCCTGCGTGAACGGACGGCCTTCGGCGATGTCCTTGTTTTGAATCTCGATCACGTTGGCCGTGATCGCCTGAAGACTGACTCCCATCAGCGTCTGCGCGCCGTATTTCAGCTCGCATTGAACTTCTTCCTGTCCCCCCACGTCTTTGATCGCGCCGCCGCGCGCGTCCCGCAGCGCGTTCAGGTCGTCCATCGTCACGTCCTTGTTGCGCCGCCGCGCCTGCTCATAACTGTCGAGGCTGGAAAAATCCTCGATCGAAAATTTCTGAAGGCTGAACGCGTTGGTCCCGATGTTGGCGATCTTTTCGTCAACGTATTTATTAAAGCCTTCAATCAGCGACACGACGACAATCACGGTCGCCACGCCGAAAATTACGCCAAGCAGAGTCAGAAATGAACGCAGCTTGTGCGCCCAGATGGCGTCGAGGGCAAGTTTTATGGACTCAAAGATATTCATATCCTTCGGCTTCGGCCGGCCAAACAAATAATAACGAGTTGAAGCCTATATCGGTTCGAGGTTTCGTATCAAGCTAACCCGAATGCTCTGTAACCTGAATGGTCCGTAGCTTCTCGTCGCCAAAGATAAGATGTATTTTCGCCCCCATTACTCCCATAATTCGCAGACAAGCTTGATCGTCAAAGGTCAGCTTATCGTCTATATTAAATTCCAGATCTTCGGCCATCAAAAATTTCTTCAAGCCTTCCAGCCGCATTATCTGCGCCAGCGCCTGATCATCAAATTTCAGCGGCGGAGGCAACTTGATGGAGTCGTTCGTAACATACACTCCGATAAAATATACTGCGTCCTGATAAAGGGCCACTTGCAAGTCATGAAATTTCCATATCTCTAATCCCTTTCGCTCATCCGATGTCGCTTCTGCCGGGCCCAATATGGATTGAAGTTCTCTCTTGGAAATACCAAGATAAATAGGGCCAAGTTTTCCGGTGTCAATAAAGTCTTGCAACATACACGTAACCATTTGAAATGGCGACAGCCTTTGGAGCGCGGGTGCTCGGGATACCGCTGGCAAACTCCAGGAATGCATTCT
>DASUFM010000650.1:0-16302 GCA_036274535.1 Blastocatellia bacterium | reverse complement strand
GTTGTTAGCCGAGGCGATCGTCGAACTCTGAAGAGGGCCGAACTGGTCGAGCGACCTCGAGAAAGTGTAATTCACCGTGAAGTCAAGCCCCCGAGAAAAGCGTTTGCGCAGGGTGGCGAAGCCCGCATTGTAACTTGACCTGCCAAGGCTCGAACGCAGGATGAGTGTCTGGGCCAGGTAGTTGTTGAACGGCTGCAAACCTCCGGCGATCCGGTTCCGGTCAATGGTCAGGAAGACGTTGCTGACATCGCCGTTGATAATGTTCGAGGATTGCGCCGCGGCCAGGCCCGCCGTGCAGTTGGGGTTGCAGAGAGCCGTCCCTTGCAACTGGTTCTCGAACCAGGCCTGCGACGTCACATTGGCCGCCGCGACGCCGCCGCGAAGCTGGGCCGCCAGCGCGTCGAAGGCCTGCGCGAAAGTCTGGTTGGAAGCCTTGTCCAGAAACTGGTAGGGGACCTGGTTGAGGCTGATGTTCTGGGGCAGTTTCCTGGCGTAGCGCCCTACGTAACCGGCTTCGACGATCATGCGGCCGGGGAGTTCGCGCTGCCATGTGAAGTCGAAGGCATGATTCTGAGCGACCTCGATTTTCGGGTCGACCTGGAACGAAATTGTTTCAGCAAAGGGCGATGCGCTATTCGGGTCCGCCACGGGCGTAAAAGGAGACGTTTGCGTCGGGGTCGCCGGCAATGGAAGGAGCCCGTCCACGCCGACCCGGAAGCCGTTCGCGGCGACATTCGCTCCGTTAGGATCGCAGTTCATCACTCCGGCGGTTATCGTGGCGTTGCAGAGCGGCGACCTGACACTGATCGTTTGGGCGAATCCCACGCCCTGTGTTGGAAGGATCACGCTCTGGGCGAGGTTCTGCCGATCGTAGATCAGGCTGTAACCGCCGCGAATGACGGTCTTGCGCTCGCCGAACAATTTGCCCAGAAACCCGTCGCTGAAATTCGGGCTCCACGCGGCCGAAGCGCGCGGGCTGACGTTGTTCCAGTCAGTGTTGTAGACGTCTCGCCTGGGATCGTTGACCGTCTGGAAGGAGAGCTGCGGATTAAAGATCTCGCCACGGCGAGCCGCCTCGTCGCGGGAGCGCAGGTATTCCTGCGCCGTCAGCGGCGTAAAATCCTGGCCGGCGACCAGCACCGTCATCCTTCCTTCTTTCTCCCTCGGCGACGTCTGCCAACCGTAGTTCAGGCCATAGGTTAATGTCAGCGACGGGAGGGCCCGCCACACGTCCTGAAAGTAGAATTCAGGCGCATACAACCTCGTATCCGTGACGATTGAGGAGCCGGTCGCCAGCGGGTTGAATTGGAAGCCCCGCACCCTCAGCAGGTTAACGTTGTCCACCAGCCCAAGCGCGCCGGCATAGAGCCGGTCCCATTGCTGCGCGTCGCCCGGTTGCAAACAATTGACTGTCGTAACCTCGTTGCAGGTGGGCGGACGCAGCGAGGCCGGAATCTGAAGGCCGCCGGCGCCGACCTGCGCCACCAGCGAGCTCAAACCGCCGCCGTCTTTGAAATCGCGAGTGTAAAACGTCGGCAGATAGCGCACATGGCTGCCGAACTGAACGGTATGAGCGCTCTTCAGCCAGTTGAAATCGGCGTTGAGCTGGAAATTCCTGTTGTTAATCGATTGCTTGCCGGCGACCCCCGCGCCCACGTCAATCGGCTCGTCCAGCGCGTTGACGTCCAGCGCGATGTTGCTGAAGTTGATGCCCAGCAGGGGGCTGCTGTCGGAGTTCTCAGTTCCTGGAACCGACAGCAGGTCCGCCGCTTCGGCCGGACGGAAGCGATTGACCGAGACCCGCGAACGCGTCCAGCCGAAGGCGAACTCGGCTATCAGGTTGTCAGTGAGCCCCCCGTAGAAACCAACCCTGCCCATTTTCTGCAGGATGGGGAGTTTCTCGCGGCTCTGATTGCTCCCCTGGATGATCGAGACCTGGTTCGCGCCGACATTCTCCTCGCCGAAATAGCGGAACGCCGCGTCAAATCGCCAGCCGTCGCCGAAGTTGCGATCGAATCGCCCGTTAAAATAATTGTTGTTGAGCCCGGAGCCGACTGTTCCGCGGTAACCGATCGTGTTCAAGCCGTCGCCAAGAGTCGAGTCGTTGCCCGCCGGCAAATTCGCCCACAGCCCCGAAATCGCGGGGCTGAGTCCCAGTCCGCGCGGATCACAGGCGCCGGTCCCGTCGCCGCAAAGCGTCGCCGAGGCAAGATCGTAACTAACTATATTGCCCGCGGCGTCGCGGAAGCGCAGAATTCCCTGCTTCAAAGTATCGGTCGGAACCAGACGCTGGAAATTGGTTGAGTGCGGGAAGCGCCTTCCCTCGAAGTTCAGGAAGAAAAAGGTATTCTCCCACCACGGATAAGGGCCGCCGTAGCTGAAGCCGAAGCGGTTGTCCTTTAATTCGGGTTCTTGAATACTGTGACGCAGCGCCGGGTCGCTGATGTCCTGGGCCAGCGAGCGTTTATTCGTCCAGCTGGCCGCGTTGAGATTGTCGTTCTGGTGAAACCAGTAAGCCGCGCCATGGCGATCTCCGCCGCCGCGGCGGCTGATGACGGAGATCTGGCCGCCCGAGCCCCGCCCGAATAAAGCGTTCGAATTGGCCACGTTGACGCGAAATTCATCCACATTTTCCAGCGGCAGTCGCATAAACGTATTGAGACCGCCGAACGAGTTGTCGGTCACGTCTATGCCGTCCAGCGTAAACGTGTTTTGATCCTGGCGCGCCCCGGCCATCGCCCCGTCAGGCGTGACCAGCGGTTGATACCTGACCAACTCATTCGCCTGTCGCGTGAGCGCGGGCGCCGGCGGCGTGAGACGGTCCGAGAACACATTGCCGACCGTGGAATCGCCGGTCTGCAATTCGGCCCCGGCCGCCGTCCTGACCTCGGCGGACTGCTGCGACTCGCCGACCTCCAGCGTGAAGTTGACTGTATACGACTTTGTCACCTCGACCTTCAGGTCCGCCACGCTGGTCTTGCGAAAACCCTGTTTGGCGCCGCTGATGGAGTAATCTCCTGGCAAGACCGACGGGAAAATATATCGTCCATTCTCATCCGCAGTCGCTGTTGTGACCTGATTGGTCACCTTCTCCGCCAGCGCGACTTCGGCGCCCGCCAACGCGGCGCCGGTTTTGTCGGTCACGGTTCCAACCACCGTCCCAGTCGCCGACGTTTGCGCAAAGACCGATATGGCGAACATCAACGCCAGCGCCGCCGATCTTAATATTACTGAAAAAAGTGAATGATAACGCGTCACAAATGCCTCCTCCGGAAAATACAACCAATAGAACTTATAGGACTTATGTGCCCTATATGTCCTATTGCAGGATTATCCCATTCGGCTAGCCATTTAATTTTTTTGGGGCATCAATCTGAACCGCATGAACGATTTCTGTGATAGTTGTTGCAGAGAAACACGTTTGATCAATGGGAGTAAAAGCGACAGATGGTAAAACTAAAACTGACCGCTTGCAAGACAGGCCTGCTTAAAATCGCTTGCCACCGGGCCACTAAAGGCTGTAAATTAAGATTCCCCAGCCGGGTGAGTGGGTTAAATGAAATTCGGCTGGATATTACGGTCAACGAATCAAGACTCAAACAATCATAAGTCCCCTATCGCAATTCCTCCACATATTGAAGAACAGGCGTTTTACATGAGTTGGGAACCGAGTGTCCGCACCAGGCACTTAACTGTCATCATCGTTTTGATTCTTGCAACAGCGAGCTTACTGCTTTGCTTTAATCTTGCTCGCCTGCTGAGCGTCCAGATCGCGGCCAAGCATGATAAGTTCGAGACGCTCAAAGTTCCCATATACAACGCCGTACAGCAGGCAATCTTCAGCCGTCCGCTCGACACTCCACAGGCCGCCATCAGTTTTGACTCCAACGTGCGATCCCTGATCAAATCCGGCGTGAGCAACCCTAGAGGCTTCGCTTATGTGGCCGTGATCTCACTGGACGGCGCGGTAATCGCCAATTCCGACCCGTTGAATCTGGCTCAGACCTACGGGCAGCCCAACAGCAGGATCAAACCAATGGCCGGGGAAGAGGGGTTCGAATCAGCGCGATGGTATAGCCAATTGTGGGATCTGTGGCGCAACGACGACGTCTATCAGATCGAGAATACGGTCAGTTTCAGGAACGAGCCCTTCGCCAAGGTGGTCGCCGGAATACCGGCGTCACAGTTGCGCGAAGACCTGTGGCCGGCGATTAAATTGAGCGGCGTCTTCACCTTGATCATCGTCGCTCTGTGCCTGCTGACCGCCTGGATTTCGTCGGACCAGGTGCTCGTGCCGCTGCGCGAAGTGATCGATAGCATCGAGGAGATGGAAATAGATTTCGCGAAGAGTTCCGAGTCTCGCCCGGTGAACGTCGAAATGCAATCCATAGCGCAGCGGCTGCGCGAACTGGGACGCCGCTTCGCCGGCAATCGTACGGAGATAGAGGCGATCCGCGATCAATTACAACAGGTCGTCGGGAGCCTGTCAGAGCGGGTGCTGCTGCTCGACCGCGAACGCCGCGTGATCATGGCCAGCCCGGAAGCGGAGAAGATGCTCAGCGGCGGCCGTTTCACGCTGCGCGGGCAGCGGCTCTCCGAAGCGCTCAGCCATAGTCACCCGATCTCGTCCCTGACCGAGCGCGCCTACCAGACCGGCCAATCTCTGCAGGAAGTGGCCACTTTCGCTGTCAACGGCGCCGGGCAGCAGGCTGTCGTCGCCTCGCTGCAGATATTCGAAGACCGGGGCCAGCCAGCCGGCGCGCTCCTCACGCTGCGCGATTTCGAGACACTCCAGCGCCTGGAGACGCAACTCGATTTCGCCACGAAACTGGCAGCGCTCAATCGCATCACGGCCGGCGTGGCTCACGAAGTCAAAAACCCGCTTCATGCCATGGTGCTTCATCTGGAACTGCTCAGCGCCAAACTCGACGCCGGCCTCGACCCTAAGCCTCACGTCGACATCCTGATGTCTGAAGTCAACCGGCTCAAACGCGTCGTTCAGACAT
The DNA here is from genome assembly GCA_036274535.1 of Blastocatellia bacterium. Taxonomy (GTDB): domain Bacteria; phylum Acidobacteriota; class Blastocatellia; order RBC074; family RBC074; genus JAJVID01. The sequence continues at coordinate 11,296 of DASUFM010000650.1, read as the reverse complement.
TCCTGGATTTCACCCGCCCGGTGGAGTTGAAACTCCAGCAGATAGACGCGAACGTGCTGACGCGCGAAGTCGTGCTCCTGGCCGCCGACGCGCGCGCCCAGGGCATCGATATGGAAGAAAGTTATGGCGCAGACCAGTTGTTTATTAAAGCCGACCCGGACCTGCTCAAACAGGCGATCCTTAACATCATTATCAACGGGTGTCAGGTCATGCCGCAGGGAGGAAGGCTCTCGGTCGAAACCGGCCGCGACGAAGAAAGCCGCGTCTTCATCGCCATCACCGACAGCGGCCCCGGAATCCCCGAAGACGCCCGCGACAAAATCTTCAACCTGTATTACACCACCAAACCGAAAGGCAGCGGCATCGGCCTGGCCCAGGCCTTCCGAGCCGTGCAGTTGCACAACGGCCGAATCAAAATCGAATCGGAAGTCGGCGCGGGCGCATGCTTCCGCATCATCCTACCATCCGCCTAGCGATTACCTGGCGTCTGATCGCTGATTGACATACCGCATTTCCGGCTGTTCTAATTTCCCGGGGAACGACGAATCAACTCTGGAGGATAAATATGACTAACGAACAGCGTGACAAGACAATAAATTTTATTCTCGAGCAGCAAGCCAGACTGACTTCGGACCTGCAGCAGCTTGCGGAAGCCGCTGGCGCATCTGAAAAACGCATCGGCCGTCTGGAAGGCGCCATTGTTACCGTCGTCAATATGATAGGCGAGAGCAACAAGCGAACCGACGCGAAAATCGCCGAGTTGAGCGAACGAACCGACGCGAAAATCGCCGAGTTGAACCAAAAATGGGCTGAGACCGGGGAGAGGCTGGATCATTTCATCTTCGTCCTGGAAAAATATATCAGCGAAAGACAGAACGGCTCCAACAACCTTTCCTGAAATAACCGGCCCTGATGCGACGGCGGACTTTGATTGTCGTTCCAATCGCTCGGAGACGCCGGACAAAAAATCAGGAGACGGAAAAACGGCATATCTTATATCTTCTATCTTCCGTCTCCTGATTTTGGCGCCGCCATCGAAGGCGCCCTCTGGAATTTAATTTTGTCCGGCGCGTCGCCGCATTTGCATGTCAGCGCAGATTAAATGCTAAAATAGCTTCCCGGCGCGAGCGTCCCAGAATCCCCATCCCCAATCAGAATGACCATCCCCCGCTACCTGCTAAATCAACTAATAACTGTAAGAGTTATATCCAGTGGAGTGTTTATATGAGCTTACACAAGACCATTTATTCGATCATTCCTAATCCCGAAGAGTTGTTGAAACTGGATTCGGAAGATGTGGCGGCGGTGATTCTGGAGAGTTTGAACTCGATCGAGCATCTACAGCTCAACCGCAATGATTTCGCCATGCAGCGCACCGTGCAGGAATACCCTCCCTCATACCATGAGCGATTGCTCAAAGCGTTGATGACCGGCTGGGGCTACCTGGAGCGCGAAGGGCTGATCGCCGAAATGCCGACCAAGGCCGGATGGTTTTTCATCACCGACAAGGGAAAGACCATCCGTAGCCGTGAAGACCTCAACGCGTATCGCGCGGCCACGATGCTGCCCAAATATCTGCTGCACCCGGTCATCGCCAATAAAGTTGAAGCGGCGTTCCGGAACGCCGAATACGACACGGCCGTCTTTCAGGCGCTGCGCGAAGTCGAAGTAGCAGTCCGCAACGCCAGCGGCTTCCTGCCTACAGACCTGAGTTCGGCGCTCATGCGCAAGGCCTTCGACCCGAAAATCGGACCGCTGCGCGACGACTCGATGATTGAAATGGATAAAATAGCCATTTCCGAAATGTTCTCCGGACTGATCGGCGCCTACAAGACGCCCCGCTCTCACCGCCACGTCGTGCTCGACGCCACCGAAGCGGCTGAAATCATCATCTTCGCCAGTCATCTTTTGAAGATCGTGGACGCCCGCGCCGCGAAGATGGAAAAATCTTCAATGGCCAGAGGCGCCAGAGCTGTCATGCCGAGAGCGGTGACTATGCAGTGACCAAAAATAATGTGGCGCGAGTTGTTTGCCCCAATCCATGGTTACCTTGGTTTTGGGTAAACAACCCGCGCCTCAATGCAGGAACTCTTCTCACCTGCTCAATCCCGCTGACCACATGATAAAAACTCCCGCAATCGACAATAACGCTATTATTCTTATCCTGTTATCAACGCCTATTTCCCCGCGATATAACTTTCTCGCGACGTACAGTATCGGCGCCAATATCCCTGCTTCGATCAGCAGGTTTCGATACAAAATGATGACATTTCACCAGAGCTCCCCCACTCGCCACTCAGCGGTCAACAGCGAGGTCAGGTCCAGCGTCGCCGGAGTAGGCGGAAGCCTCAGGATCATCACCTCCTCATCCAAAGGCGACGGTTCGACGCTGTCGCCGCGGCGAATCCCCAATGGGCCCTGCCATAGCTCCCATCCGAGTCGAGCGTAGAAGGCCTGATCAGAAGGCGACAGCGCGGCCAGTTCCCATTTGGAATCCATGATGAGCAAAGCGCTCAAACAGCGCAGCACGGCAGTGGCGAACCCTCGCCTCTGACGTTCGGGCGCCGTAGCGACGGCTTCCACGTAAGCTGTTCGCAGAACTGGATGTCCCGCCGGCTGCAGCCACCGTGTTACCCAGGCCGCATGGCTCACCAGAGTTCCATGTTCATCACGCGCGAGAACGTGTATGGAGCCGGTCAACTCCTCAAACAGACGCGTGAAATCCTCGCCGTACGCAGACTCGCAGAGCGCGATGATCTCGGCCCGCGCGGCGGAATTCAACCCGTCAACCGTGACAATTTCAATATTTACAGGCGCCATCGTTTATCCGCTTTCCAGCGGCCGAGAGGATCTACTTGAGCGCGCTTATACCTCATAATTCAGATTTGGCGCAAGCCACCGCTCTACTTCTTTCACTTCAATTCCCTTGCGCCGCGCGTAATCCTCGACCTGATCCCGTTCGATCTTGCCGAGGGCGAAATATTTCGCTTCCGCGCTCGATAGATATAATCCGCTGATCGAGCTCGCCGGAATCATCGCGAACGATTCAGTCAAATGAACACCGGCGTTCTGTTCGGCTTGTAGCAAGTCGAAGAGCAATCGCTTTTCGGTGTGATCTGGCTGCGCCGGATAGCCCGGCGCGGGCCGTATGCCGCGGTAACGTTCCCTGATCAGGTCTTCGTGGCTGAAGTTTTCATTCCGCCCGTAGCCCCATTCCTCGCGCGCCCGCTTGTGCAGCAGTTCGGCGAAGGCTTCGGCCAGCCGGTCGGCAAGCGCCTTGGCCATGATCGAATTGTAATCGTCGTGATCACGATCGAACCTCGCGCAAAGCTCTTCCAGGCCGACGCCAGTGGTGACGGCGAACCCGCCTATGTAATCGATCCGCCCGCTCTCGCGCGGCGCGACGAAATCGGCCAGGGCCTGATTGTATTGGCCCGCGCGTTTCTCGCTCTGCTGGCGCAGCGTGTGGAAGACGGTCAAAACGCGCGAACGTTTTTCATCGGCGTAGACTTCGATGTCGTCGCCGGTCGAATTGGCCGGCCAGAAACCGTAGACGGCATGCGCCCGCAGTTCCCTGCGGTTGACTATGCGTTCGAGCAGGGCTTGAGCGTCTTCGTAGAGTTTGCGCGCCTGCGCGCCGGTCGCCCGATCGTCCAGGATGCGCGGGAAGACGCCTTTCAACTCCCAGGTGTGGAAGAAGGGCGACCAATCGATGAACGGAATGATCTGGTCCAGAGGATAATTTTTGAGCAGCCGGACGCCGGTGAATTCGGGCCGCGCGATCTCGACTGTAGCCCAGTCAATCGGCGTGCGGTTGGCGCGGGCCTGATCGAGTGTGAGCGTTCTCTTCTGTTCGCGGCTGGACTCGAAAAGTTCGCGGTCGCGCCGCTGTTCGCTCTGGTTTTTCAGGGCGAAATTGCCGCGCGTTTCGGGATTGACGAGCGCCCCAACCACCGGCACGGCGCGCGAGGCGTCGAGCACGTGGACCACGGGCGGCTCGTAATTCGGCGCGATCTTGACCGCCGTGTGGACTCGCGATGTAGTCGCGCCGCCGATCAGCAGCGGCGTGGTGAAGCCTTCGCGCTGCATCTCGCGCGCCACATGCTGCATTTCGTCCAGCGACGGCGTGATCAATCCGCTCAGGCCGATAATGTCGACGTTTTGTTCCTTCGCCGTCTTCAAAATCTTTTCGCAGGGAACCATCACGCCCAGATCTATCACTTCGTAATTGTTGCAGGCCAGCACAACGCCGACGATGTTCTTGCCGATGTCGTGAACGTCGCCCTTGACTGTGGCCATCAACACTTTGCCCTGCGAGTGGCCGGCGCCGCCATTGGCGTTGGCCGCCTTCTCGGCTTCCATAAACGGCTGCAAATAGGCGACGGCTTTTTTCATCACGCGCGCAGACTTGACCACCTGCGGCAGAAACATCTTACCGGAGCCGAACAGGTCACCGACGACGTTCATCCCGTCCATCAGAGGGCCTTCGATGACTTTCAAAGGCCGGCCGTATTTCTGCCGCGCTTCCTCAGCGTCCTGCTCTATGTAATCAGTGATGCCCTTGACCAGCGCGTGCGACAGGCGCTCCTCGACCGAAGCCATACGCCACTCTTCCTCTTTCGCTTCGGCCTTGTCCTGCTTCCTGACAGTTTCGGCGAAGGCGATCAAACGCTCAGTGGCGCCCTCCCCGGAATTGGATCGCCGGTTGAGTAACACGTCCTCGACCAGTTCCAGCAGATCTTTCGGTATCTCGTCATAAACGGCCAGCTGCCCTGCGTTGACGATGCCCATGTCCATTCCGGCCTTGATCGAATGATACAGAAAAGCAGAATGCATCGCCTCGCGCACGGCGTTGTTGCCGCGAAAAGAGAAAGAAATGTTGCTGACTCCGCCGCTCACCTTGGCCAGCGGCAGGTTCTCCTTGATCCATCGCGTAGTGTTGATGAAGTCCACAGCGTAGTTGTTGTGCTCATCCATTCCAGTCGCGACGGTCAGGATGTTCGGATCGAAGATGATGTCCTGCGGCGGGAAACCGACTTCATCAACCAGAATGCGGTAAGCGCGCTCGCAGATTTCGATCTTGCGATCGAAAGTGTCAGCCTGGCCGCGTTCGTCGAAAGCCATTACGATCACCGCCGCGCCGTAACGGCGGATCAGTCGCGCCTGCTCCTTGAATTTCTCCTCGCCTTCCTTGAGCGAGATCGAATTGACTACAGCCTTGCCCTGAACGCATTTCAACCCGGCCTCTATGACCGTCCACTTCGACGAATCGACCACGATCGGCACGCGCGCGATGTCGGGCTCTGCGGCGATCAGGTTCAAAAACCTGACCATCGCAGCCTCTGAATCGAGCATGCCTTCGTCCATGTTCACGTCGATCATCTGCGCGCCGTTCTCCACCTGCTGTCGCGCGACGCTCAAGGCCTCTTCGTACTGATCGTTTAAAATCAGTTTGGCGAATTTCGGCGAGCCGGTGACGTTGGCGCGCTCGCCTATGTTGACGAAGTTGGTGTCGGGCCGCAGCGCCAGCGGCTCCAGGCCGCTCAACCGCAGGTAAGGTTCTACCTGCGGAATCACGCGCGGCCGGCAATCTTTCACCGCCGCGGCGATAGCGCGAATGTGCTCCGGCGTAGTGCCGCAGCATCCTCCCACGAAATTGAGCCAGCCCTGCTGCGCCCAATCGCGCAGTTGCGGGGCCATGGTTTCGGGCGTTTCGGGGAAGCCGGTCGGCGAGAGCGGGTCAGGCAGTCCCGCGTTCGGATAGGCGCTGACGTAGATCGGGGCGACGCGCGAAATATCTTCGATGAAAGGCCGCATCTCCTTCGGCCCGAGCGCGCAGTTGATGCCGATGCTGAGCAGATCGTTGTTTGAAACTGAGTTCCAGTAAGCCTCGACCGTCTGGCCGCTGAGCGTGCGCCCGCTGGCGTCGGTGATCGTGAACGAACACATTACCGGAAGTTTCCTGCCAATATCATCGAAGAGTTTTTGAATCGCGAAGAGCGCGGCCTTGGAATTGAGCGAATCGAAGACCGTCTCGACGATCAGTATGTCGGCGCAGCCGTCCACCAGGCCGCGCGCCTGATCGTAATAAGCCTGCATCACCTGGTCGTAACTCACCGCCCGGTAAGCCGGGTTATTAACGTCCGGCGAGAGCGACAGCGCGCGGTTCATAGGCCCGATCGCCCCGGCCACGAAGCAAACGCGCTCGGGATATTCGGCCATGAATTCATCGGCCACGCGCCGCGCGATGCCCGCCGCCGCGACGTTCAGCTCATACGCAAGATGGGACATCTTGTAATCGGCGAGCGAAACGGCCTGCGCGTTGAATGTGTTGGTCTCTATGATGTCCGCGCCGGCTTCAAGATAGGCGCGGTGGACTTCGGCCACAATATCAGGGCGCGTCAGATTGAGCAGGTCGTGATTCCCTTTCAATTCCTGCGGCCAGTCCTTGAAGCGCTCGCCGCGATAGGCGGCCTCGTCAAGGTTGTAACGTTGCAACGTCGTTCCCATCGCGCCGTCAATGATGACGATGCGCTGGCTAAGCAGATTTTCAAGCTTTTCCTTAATACCCAATTTATTCACGCGGTCTATCCTTACGCCTCAATTCTCCTGAAGGTGTCGTGTCGTTAGTTGATATGGGCGGCTGCGCGAAAAGCGCCGAACCGCCAGGCAGGCTTACCAACGCCGAGAACGCCATCGCAGTTGCGCGAGAACTTTGACTCATGGGGCCTCCTTTATACTCGTAAATCGGCGGAGCCTTTGGAGTGCGGCTGCTTGGAGCCGCTTTGGTAGTCAACTTCGATTCCGTGGCATTGATCGGGTAGGAGTTCCACTCCCGTCCTTCGCCACTGAAATCTGTGGAACCCAGGAGGACTACCAAAGCGGCGCCGAACCGCCGCACTCCAAAAGCCGCCGCCATCTCAAGCAGTTGATTGTGTTCAACTTTAATTTTCACAGTCTTCGATTTACTTCAGCTTTGATCATCTCTCAGCGGTCATTTTTCAACTGGGCTTCCAGTTTGCGTTTGTATTCTTCCAGCGTCAGCTCGGTATTCTCGAACTTTTTCTCGGGTTCCGAATCCTCCACCTGCCTGGTTCCTTTAGAGCTGAACATTTTCCACACCCCCAGGGCGATGAGCCCGATCAGGGCCAGCCAGAACAGAGAAAACAGGATCCTGAACGCCACGCCCAGTACTTTCATGCCGATGAACGCCAGAAACACGACCAGGATTCCAAGCAGAACCAGCTTCAGAAATTTCATGCTCGACCTCTCTTTCGGTTAACTACAACGGTACCGCGCGTAAAGCGGATCATGGGGCGCCCGCTTGCTTACGCGCGCGGTGCTGTTATAGGACTTCGAACACTTCCAGAGCATGCGGAATCTTGCCGAACGGAGCCGAAACCTGCACGCCCTGCACGTAGGGTCTGATCTCCATCAACATTTCCTGCGCTATTTTCACGCCCTCTTTCAAGCCGGCGACGCCGTCGGGCGATTTTCGCATCCTTTCGAGCACCGAATCGGGCACCGATACGCCCGGCACCTCGTTGTTCAGGAACTCTGCGTTCCGGAAACTGGTCAACGGCCAGATGCCCGGAATGATCGGGATGCGACAATGTTCTATACGTTTGAGGAAGCTCCTGAGTTGCTCGACATCGAAAATCGGTTGCGTAATGGCGTATTCGGCGCCGGCCTCGACTTTCCACTCGAAGCGGCGGATTTCGTAATCGAGATCGATCGCGCCGGGGTTGACGCCCACGCCGATGACGAATTTCGTAGGTTCGCCGATCGGGTTTCCTCCCGGATCGAGGCCGTGGTTTAGCTGATTGACCAGGTTCGTCAACCCGATGGAATCAATATCGAAGACTGCCGTCGCGTCGGGATAGGGCCCCATTTTCGGCGGGTCGCCTGTGATGATCAGGAAGTTGCGCAAACCGAGCGCCGCCGCTCCCAGCAGGTCTGAGAGCATTCCCAGCAGGTTTCTATCGCGGCAGCAGTAATGCGTGACGGCCTCTATGCCGACCTGTTGTTCGACAATCAGAGAGACGGCCAACGCGCCCATGCGCGATTGGGCGCGCGGCCCGTCGGGCACATTGACTGCGTCTACGCCTGCTTCTTTCAGGATGCGAACGCCGTCGATCATCTTCGAGGGATCGCAGCCTCTGGGCGGAACGATCTCGACGCTGGTTACAAATTGGTTATTGGCGATCTTTGCGGCGAAGCGCGAACGTTCGGCGAAGGGCGTGGGTTCGACTCTCGCGCTCTGCTCCGTGACGCTGATCACGCGGGCGCCGCTGCCGCGGCCCGGACTCAACGCGCGAACGGCGCTCAGGATCTGCTTGATGTGCTCCGGCGTAGTGCCGCAGCACCCGCCGATAAACTTGACGCCCGCGCTGATCAATCGCCTGGCGTATTTGGCCATGTATTCCGGCGAGGCCAGATAGATCTGGCGTCCGTGGACGTCACGCGGAAATCCGGCGTTGGGCTGCGCCGAGAGCCGCCGCGTCGTGTGCGTGCGCATCTTTTCGACGGCTTCTAAAATGGTTTGCGGCCCGACCGAGCAGTTCAATCCGATCACGTCGGTTCCGTTCTGATTGAGCCATTGATCGAGCCGCTCGGTGAAGATTTCGGGCGTGGCGCCGAAGGCCGTCGCGCCCTGCTCGTTAATGGTCATCTGCGCGAAAATGGCGTGATCGCACAATTCACGCACGGCCCGGATCGCCTGCCGCATTTCGGCCAGATCCGAAAAGGTTTCGAGCACGAACAGGTCCACGCCGCCTTCCAGCAGAGCCTGGACCTGCTCTTTAAATAAATCCTTCGCTTCATCGACCGAAGTCGGGCCGTAAGGCTCAATGCGAACGCCGAGCGGCGAGATCGCGCCTGCCACGAAGACGTCGTGATGCGCTTCCTGCGCGGCCTTGCGAGCGATCTTCGCCGCCGAGACGTTAATCTCGGCGAGTTTGTCATCCAGCCCCTGAGCGGCCAGTTTCAGCCTCGACGCCCCGTATGTGTTGGTTTCAATGATCTCCGCGCCGGCCTTGACGTATTCGCGGTGGATTCCGAACACGATCTCGGCGCCGGAAAGATTCAACTCATCGTAACAGCGATTAATGTAAACACCTTTGGAATAGATCATCGTGCCCATCGCGCCGTCGAAGACGCGGACACGATCTTCCCTGATGAATTCGCGGAATTTGTCCATATAATCTCGGGGAGCAAAAAACAAAAGACCTCGCGCCTATAAACAACGCGAGGTCTTCTGCGACTTCCTTTTTGTCAGCATATAAACCGGATTTCCGGTCTGGCTCTTTAGCTGTTTTTTACGTGGAGCAATTCGCCGGAAATCGCCACGCGCTGATCGCTCAATAATTTAAACAAGTTCGATAGATTTTTTACCATATTCAGGACGCATTCTCAACACGGAGCCTGTGGATTTCATTGCCACCCCCATTGCGCATTGCCAATTGAATTGCAGGGTTAATGATTGGGGTTTCCTGCGAAACAATTGGCAATGCGCAATGGGCGTGGCAATGAAATCCGGCGCGCTATGGCGTTATGCGATATCGATCACGCGGGTAAAGCGTTGCTTCGCGCACGTTGCGCAAACCCAGGATTTGAGCAGTCAACCGCTCCAGGCCGATCGCCAGGCCGCCGTGGGGTGGCATTCCGAGATCGAACATTTTGAGATGGCTTTCAAATCCGCCAGAGTCAATGCCGCGCCCGCGCAGCGCCGACTCCAGGTCTTCTCGACGATGTAGCCGCTGTCCGCCGGTGGTTATTTCAATTCCCTGAAACAGGAGGTCGAAGCTCTGCGCCGCCCCCAGCCTTCCGTCAGTTTCGCGCGGCGCGGTGTAAAAAGGACGGCTGGCGAGCGGGTATCCAATTACAAAAACCGCCGGGACGCCGGTCTCCTTTTCCACAAGAGCGCACAACTGCCGTTCTCCCTCTGGGTCAAGGTCATCAGTCAAATCCGTCCTGCCGAAGTTCTCCTTCAGCAGTTCGAGGCATCGGCCGAAATCCCAGATCGGGACGTCGAGCATTGACGGAAGCGGGCGCTCTCTATACCGGCCGAGAATGTGTTCGTACTCTTCGTTGAGCCGCTCAAAGATGTATGTCAGCAGTTCACGCTCCATCTGAATGACGTCTTCCGGCCCGTCAATGAAACCCATCTCGAAATCAAGCGAGTAATATTCGGTCAGGTGGCGACTGCTGGCGTGAGGCTCCGCGCGGTAAACGTGCCCTGTCTCATAGACCCGCTCGAAGCCCGCGACTCCATGTTCCTTGAAAAACTGCGGACTTTGCGCGAGATAAGCGACTCGGTCGAAATATTTCAGCTCGAAGAGATTCGTCCCGCCTTCGGTCCCTGACGCAACTATCTTTGAAGTGATGATCTCGGTGAAACGACGGCTCGTCAAATACTCCCTGAAATATCTCAGAGCCGCCGCCTGAATACGAAACACGTCTCCGACCGTCTCATTACGAACCGCCAGAGGGCGATATTCCAACAGCGTCTCCTGCCCGACCGATTCAATATTGGAAGACGAATTGAAAGGCAGACCGGTCGCCGAACGGCTCAACACCCTGACCCCGACAACATCGACTTCATAGCCCGATCTCGAGCGATGGTCGGCCCTGACACGCCCGTGAATTTCCACGCAATCATCCAGCTTGAGATGCAGGTCTTTAAGTAAATCAGATCCGGCTACACATTGGGCGTCGCCCGAACAGTCTCTTATTACGATGAATGTGGTTCTGGCGAGGACGCGAAGCCTGTAAACCCAGCCTCGAAGAAGAACGTCCTGATCAATGAATTGACCGAGGGAATGAACCAGCGCGCGTTGGTTGAATTTGGTTTCCATAGCAGTAACTCCTCAATCCGAAGAATTCCTGCTGGAACCACAAACCCGATTGCGGCGGTGCCATCCAGCTTCCGACAAAGGCGGCTCTTGATTTGCGCCGTTTCGTGGCGTGACGTCTCTCTCTACTAAGGCCTGCCGATCTCAGCTTCCGTTTCAAGAAAGCCTCTCAGAGGGGTCTGTCCTCTTCAATGAGTTCGTCTCTTTTTAGCAGATTCGATGTGGTTGATTCAAATCAAAAATCATACCCGTCTGAATTGGGATTAAGTGCTTGAGGCGGCGGGGAGATGCGATGAAAACGCGTTCGTAGTCCCGCCTTCAGGCCAATGGCGTTAAGTTAATCCCAGTCTTGAGTTGAACTCAGAAGAGGTCCAACCACGGGGATCACGGGGATCGGCTTGGTTGTAAGATATGCTGAACTTTTCTTCCATAAAGCCTTTTCC
>DASUFM010000649.1:0-15207 GCA_036274535.1 Blastocatellia bacterium | reverse complement strand
AAGCGTCCTTCCGCCGATCGCTCTCGCCGCCACTCCCGCCAGAGGATGAATCGCCGGCCAGCCAGGCGTCGGGAATCATTTGGCTGTGTCCCACCTTCATTGACCAGGCGCGCCGATTTATCCGCGCATGCAATTGCAGACTCCTCTAACCGGATGCGACGGATGGAGACAGATAATCCGCATTGTTCCGTCGCATCCGTGAAATTCGTGGTTTCTCCTTCTGCCACTAAGTTTACTAATGCTGGAAAGCCGCGGCTGTTTCCTCTTGCGACTTCTTTAAGCCGATGAATTCGAGGCAAATGAAAACCGCCACGCCGGCGGCCTGGAAGAGGACGAAATACAGCCCGGAGGCATTCGGCGTTACCCATCCCGTAAGCAAAATCAAAACGCTGTCGAGCGTCCAGAGCGCATTTCCGAACATAATCGCCCAGACGAGCGGGGCGGCGGTTTTCCTGCGAGTCGCGACGTACAGGAGAAATGTGGATACGGGAAAGAGGCTTAACCCCGCATAGAATAAAAGCATCGCCGGAAGGGACAGCAAATTGCCGAGTCCCGTCGAGAAAAGCGACATTAACAACCCCATTCCGGCGCAAGTCACAGCGTCAGCCAAAAGCGCCGTTCGCAAAAACGTAGAGACGCGAATCATTTGCATAATATTCTCCTTTCGTTTCACGGCGTATTCAGTTGTTTCGAAACCTGCGCCGTGTTCGCGCTCATATTCTTCGAAAACGTTCGCTCAAGACAATTACCTTGGAGGTAATGAAGCGCATTTATTCGGCGAGCCCTTAACCTAAAGATGGTACGATAATCGCGTTCAATGACATTCGCTCAAGGAGAGAATAATGCGTCGTTGTGAATGGGCCAAGACCGAACCGAACATTACCTACCACGATCATGAATGGGGCGTGCCAGTTCATGATGATCGTAACCTCTTCGAATTTCTTATTCTTGAAGGCGCGCAAGCGGGACTGAGTTGGGAGACCATTCTCAGGAAGCGGGAGAATTACCGCGCGGCCTTTGATAATTTTGAAATCACCGCCGTCGCTTCATATAAAGAACCGAAAATCCGCCAACTTCTCGCGAATCCCGGCATCATTCGCAACCGGCTGAAGGTCGAAGCCGCCATTCAGAACGCCCGATCATTCCTCGCCGTGCAGGAAGAGTTCGGGAGTTTTGACGCCTACGTTTGGGGGTTCGTCGGAGGCAAGCCGATACAAAACAAATGGAAGTCTCCGAAGGAAGTGCCTGCTTTGACGGCGGAAGCCACCGCGTTGAGCAAGGACTTGAAACGACGCGGGTTCAAGTTTGTAGGCCCTACCATCTGCTATGCGTTCATGCAGGCCACGGGCATGGTCAATGACCACCTGATACATTGTTTCCGGCGCAAAGAGCTGCGCTAAATCTGGCGCGATGGATTGCGTCCTTTGATAATCTCGGCGGCCGCTCGCCGGCCGCTGGCTATCGCTCCGTGAACCGTTCCGTTTTGTCCGGCGCCGTCGGTCGCTTCTCCCGCGAAAAAGAGCGTGTCTTCGACCGGCTCCGCCAGCAGGCGCGGCGCTTCCAGGCCGCCGACGGGGATGTAGCTGTATCCCCCGCGCGCGTAAGGGTCAGCCTGCCAGTCGCGCGTGTAACAGGCGACAAGCAGTTCGGCCAGCTTCTCACGCCGTGGTCCGAACATTCGGCTGAGTGAGTCGAGCGCCCGGTTAACGACGAAATCCTCGCCGCGGAGCGTCAGTCGATCGGCCGCGGGCCCGCCGGCCCAGCCGGTGATAATCGGCGCTCGCACGGGCATGGATGTCCACCATGTAGGAAAGTTTTCGTCGCTCGCATGCAGGAAGCCGAGCGGCGGCAACCGGCCGCCAGCGGGAGTAGTATGAAAACCGCTCCGCTCCCAGAACCGCTCGCGGAAACGCAATACGACCTTGGCCACATTCCCCATCACCATTTTGCCGGCGGCTTCCTGTTTCTCTTTCAATTCCGGTTCGAAACGAACCGCCCCCAGCGCGCCGGGCGGCGCTTGCAATACGCCGAGCGGCAAAGTGATGACCGCGCGCTCCGCGCGGAAAGAAGGCAGTGTCTGTCCGGCCCGCGAGCTGGCGATGACTTCGACACGTCCGCGACTCCACCTGATTTCATTGGCGACGACGCCGAGGCGCGGCGTAACTCTACGCGGATCGCAACCGGCGAGCAGCCAGTCAGCCAGACTGCCATAACCGTTCAGGATCCGGTACGCGACGTCGCCGCCGCCTTCCATGGCGACCAGCGCGGCCACGCTGATGCGACCGGCGTCGGCGGCGTTGAAGCCTTCTACGTAATCCAGAGCCAGCCGTTTTGTCTCCAGTTCGTCTTCAGTTCCGCCGCATCTTTCCTCAATGAACCGCCTGAAAGATTGGTCGGGCGCGCCGGCCTCGCGCATCTGTCTGACAATCGACTCCCACCGCGGCCAGAAGGCTGATTCCTTGAGCGCGCCGTCGAACGATTGCCAGTGGCTGTCAGTAACTTCAACCGCGGTCAGCCCCGCCGCATCCACAACATCCCAGATCTCGCGCGGCTCCCCGTGAATGAATTCGGCGCCGAGTTCGATGGGCGTGGGAAAAGAAGATATGCGCCGGGTGCAGATACGGCCACCGATGCGATCACGCGCTTCCAAAACGATTACGCTGAGGCCTTCATCCGAAAGCGCCCGCGCGGCGGAAAGCCCCGCCACGCCTGCTCCTATGATTATTACATTTGCGGCCATACGATATTCAATCCATTCTTAAACGCAACGGTTATGCCAGGCGGAGTGAAGCAGGAATGCGCCGGACCAGTCGCCGGCCGCCGCGTGAAGAGACAGAAAACTGATCTAGGTTCGGCTTCGTACCGATTGGCAATAATAATGCGCCTACAATAGCGTCAGTTTAACGCCGCGTTCACTGGATCATGATCGCGGCCGGATTGTGAGCGGTTTCATCGGAACTAGAGCGAATTGCAATTGCATAGGCGCCACACAAACAAATTGTGACGCCGCCATTGGGCTATGGCTACAGTTGACCTGTACGTCCAATTGATATCCGCTCTGAATAAACACGGTATGGTTTTCTGGCGCGGTAAGATATCGTTTCGACGGCGGGTCAAATCCCTCCCGCTGGCTGTTTGGTTCCATCTTTGGCCAATAAGGAGTGAGCCAATGGACGTCAGTGACAAGACTGTTTTGATCACTGGTTCGACCGACGGTGTGGGGAAACTTGTGGCGTTGAAGATTGCGAGAGCCGGCGCGAGAACACTGCTGCACGGGCGCAATCAAAAGAAGGGCGAGGCTGTTGTTCGCGAAATCCGCGACACGACAGGCAATGACAAGCTTGAATATTTCCAGGCCGACTTCTCCTCGCTTGAAGAAACGCGGCGCATGGCCGAGGAAATCCAGGCGAAACATGACCGGCTGGATATTTTAATCAACAATGCGGGCATAGGATTTACCACGCGCGGCGAAATGGAGCGCGAAACCAGCCGCGACGGCCACGAGTTGCGATTCGCAGTCAACTATCTCGCGCCTTTTCTGCTCACATCTCTGTTGCTGCCATTGATCCGCAAGAGCGCGCCCGCGCGGATCGTCAACGTCTCTTCGGCGGGGCAATACCCGATTGATTTCTCCGACGTTATGCTCAGGCAGGGTTACGACGGCGTGCGGGCCTACCGCCAGAGCAAGCTCGCTCAGGTCATGTTCACATTAGACCTCGCCCTGGAGCTCAAAGGAACCGGCGTTACAGTCAATTGCCTGCACCCCGCGACTTTCATGAACACCAATATGGTCATCGAGAGTGGGGTCAAACCGCTCAGCAGCGTCGAGGAGGGCGCCGACGCGATTCTCCATGTCGCCACTTCGCCCGAACTCGAAGGGAAAACAGGGATCTATTTCGACGGCAAGCGGCCCGGGCAGGCAAACGCACAGGCTTATGACGACGCCGCTCGGGAACGCCTGCGAGAGCTCAGTGTGCGCCTGACGAATCTTTCGGCCCCCGCATTTGATCCGTCTGAGATATGAAAGCGCCATGAGACTAGGCCGCTTCCGGCAATGTCTCGACAGCGGCCTCCCTTGATTTCGGTCTTCTGAAGATGAGATCGAAGGTGAAATAGGCAAAGACCACTGCGCCGACGGCGAAAACCATGTCGCCGATGATGCGAGTCCATCGCAGCATTTGCATTACGCCGGTTTGCATGAATTCCGGACTGCGCGCCGACCAGTACCCCACGGCGACCGACTGGTAAGTTTGCAGCAACCCGATCGGCAGGAGACTCAACACAATCTCCATCAGCATGCCGATGTTGATCGCCCAGAAGGCGAACTTGATCAGCCCCTCTTTCCAGACCATCTCCGGCCTCATCGCGCGCAGGCTGAAGAGAGTCAGCGCAAGCCCAAGTGTGCCATATACGCCGTAAAGCGCCCCGTGCGCATGGACGGCGGTCGTGTTCAATCCCTGCATATAGTAAAGCGCGATCGGAGGGTTGATCATGAATCCGAAAATGCCCGCGCCGACCAGATTCCAGAAGGCGACGGCCACGAAAAAGTAAACCACCCATTTGTATTGTCGCAGCCAGTCGCGCGCGCGCGTGTGTTTGATGTTGTCCCAGGCCTCGAAACCGACCAGGGTCAGCGGCACGATCTCCAGCGCGCTGAAGACCGCTCCGAACGCCAGCGCCACGGTCGGCGTCCCGGCGAAGTAAAGGTGATGCAGCGTGCCGATGATGCCGCCCGAGAGATAAACGGCGCCTGACAACAGAGACGCCTGCGCCGCCCGTTCGGCGTTAATGACGCCCAGCCTCGCGAATAGGAAAGCGATCACCACCGTGGCGAAAACCTCGAAAAATCCTTCCACCCACAAATGCACTACCCACCAGCGCCAATACTCGACGACGGAAAGGTGAGATTTCATCCCCCAGAACAAGCCGGGGCTGTAAAACAGCGCGATGCCCGTCGTCGTGATCAGGTAAAGAACCAGCAGCGATTTCCGGCTGTCATTTTTCCGCAGCGGCGGGATCGCCGTCCGCGCTATCAGGAAGAGCCACAGCAACAGGCCGACAAACAAGGCCGCCTGCCAGACGCGCCCCAGATCGATGTATTCATAGCCCTGATGCCCGAAATAAAACGAAGCCGCGCCCGTCAACTTGTGCGCTATGCTCAGCCACTGCCCCGCCATAGAGCCCAGCGTCACGACCAGCAGCGCGGCGAACAGCGCGTCGACGCCCAGCTTCTGACGTTTCGGTTCGTAGCCGCAAATGATCGGGCCGATGAATAATCCTGAAGCCAGCCAGGCCGTCGCAATCCAGAAAATCCCCAGTTGCGTATGCCAGGTGCGCGTCACTGCGTACGGAAGGTAATCAGCCAGCGGAAAGCCGTATAGCCCGCCGCCTTCGACGCCGTAATGCGCCGTCAACACGCCCATCAGGATTTGTAACAGGAAGAGCAGCGTCACCACCAGGAAATATTTGACGGTCGCCCTCTGTGAAGGCGTCAACTCCATCCCTATCAGCGGGTCGCTTGCGGGAACATCGCGCTTCTCCTCATTCTCCCGGCCGGCCAAAAGCCAGACCATGGCCCCGATGCCGGCAAGCAGCATAATCACGCTTACACCGGTCCAGACGATTGCGCTGCTGGTAGGGACATTGCCCACCAGCGGCTCTGAAGGAAAATTACTGGTATATGAGATCGTTTGATTCGGGCGGTTTGTCGTCGAAGCCCAGGACGTCCAGAAAAAGAAGCTGTTCAACAGGCGAAGTTTCGCCGGATCCGATTGCGCGTTGCGCTGTATGGCGTAGTTTTTCTCTCCGTTAGTGAAGACATCGGAGTAGTGTTTGAGATTCTCTTCGAAGACTTCGGCGCGGATCGGTTCGATCGTGAGCCTGCCGGTTTGCGCGTCGTAGTTATTTTTGCGCAGTGTGTCCTGCAATCGCTGCCGCAACACGGCCTGTTGTTCGGAATTGAGCGCGCCATATTCTTTATTGAAATCAGTCTTCGCCCATTTCTCCAGAATGTACAACGCCTCGCGATGCAGGTAATCCGCCGTCCAGTCCGGCGCCACGTAACTGCCATGTCCCCAGATGGAGCCCACCTGCATTCCGCCCATCGCCTGCCATACATTCTGTCCGTTGGAAATATCGCCCACGGCGACCACCGTTCGCCCGTCAGTCGTCACTACTTCATTCGGGATCGGCGGCGCCTGCCGAAAAATCTCCGCGCCGACCCAGCCCAATACAGCGAACGAAAACACAAAGATTGCGATGAAGATAATCCAAAGCCGTTTCATATGCTCCTCTTTCGCCTCGCGAAAGTCGTTTAGAAAATAACCAGATAATAATAACTTCAGTCTTCAAAGACCATAATTCGCCACTACAAAGCGCATTTCATCGTTTATCCGTTTGCGATGGAAATTTAGCGGCGGTGGACATGGCGTTCGATGACATAAGTCATCGCCCGGAATAATTTTGTCTTCGATATGAACTGAAGACTCCGCCAATAAAAGCCTTTTGAATTTGTCCCCGACGGCAGGACCGCCGGGCCGGGGCGTCCGCGCATAAATCGGATGCGTTCACTTCGTGGGAACCGGCGCTGCGGGCAGCATGTTGCGAATCGCCGAGATGCGCCATCCCTTCTCGGTTCGTTTCAACACCAGCGTCGTCCACATACTTCTTGTGGAGCCTCCGGCAAGGCCGGTCAGTTCGTAACGCCCGTCGGCGATCGCCACGTCAGGCGTCAACATGCGCACGGACTCTACGGTAATAGCCCGCTTCCCTCCCGTGCTTCTCGAACTCGCCATCGCGCCGCGAACCACCTCGTCGCGCCCCTTCCGCCATTCGCCTGACGAAACGAGCTGGTCGGCGTCGGGCGTGAACAATTCCTCGGCGGCCTTCGGATCAATCCGCTCTCGCGCGTCAACATATTTACTCACGAGTTCGCGAATCGCCGCATCGTCAGAGCGGCCGGCATTATCCTGCGCCAATGTCGGCGTGAAAATTATGCAAAATGTAAATAAAAATATTTGTCTTAGCACAAATGTTTTTCTCCTGTTTTTCAGGACCCATTGAAGTCTATCTGAAGGTCTCGTCCCGCCATCTCCCGGGTTGCGGAATAGCCTGCGGCGGATCGTCGAGAGCGGGCTGGCCCTTGAACATCGCCTTTACCGAAGGCCGCGACAGGACCAGGATCGAAAATCCCCCGGGATACGATAGTCAGCAATCGAAGATGCTCGATATCGTTGTTCATAAATATATTTACGCCTTCAGCGGGCGCCAGCTATAGTATGATGCGTCCGAACGTCGTAGTCGGCGTATTCCTGAACGGGGTTGAAGCAGGGCATAATTGTAGGTGGGACAATTTAAATGTGTCCCACTTCTTTTCCGACTGATAAGTGGGACACATTTAAATTGTCCCACCAAAAGACTTCATTTTTGAATTCGCCAGCGGTATCCCGAGCAACGGCGCCTCCAAAGGCTGTCGCCGTTTCAAGTAGGCGATTGTAAGCGACTTTAATAAGATCGATATGAAAACAAAAATAGCTGCCGTTGTTGTTATAGCGCTTTGTTGTATCCGGGATGTTTATGCCCAGGACGAGTTCAAGATCAGGGCGGCGCCGCTCAGAGTCACTCATCGATCCGCGGTTTTCAAGAAAATCCTGAGCGAGCCGATCAATGACATTATCACAGGTCCAAAGTTCGCCGTCTTCAAATCAAATCGTAAATTGTGGGTTAAATTCCCAGGCCGCGATATCACGCTGCTTTCCGAACTGGTATCGCTTCCCAACAATTTTGATTGGTATGAAGCGGTCTGTATCGCCGAAGATCGAGTGGTGGCCAGTGTCGGGAATTACAGTGAGGAACAATATCTCGAAGAAAAGGATAAAACTGCTGGCGAGTTTAGGGGAGGCAGCGCCGCGGTCGGACTATTGATTGTCGATCTCATGCTGCGAACCTGCAGACTCATACAAGATATCAGAATCGTCGATAGACCGTCCAACACGTATGCGGCGCCGCCGGACCCGAATTCATCGATCCCCTCTTTTCAATCCGCTTATTTTGATGGGAAAGAGCTTTATGCCGGAGCCTATGGATACCTTTATAAGTTGAACCTCGATAGTGGAGAAGCCTGGATACTTCAGGAAGACGGCCTTTCCGATAATCGCTTCTGGACATTTAAGGAAAGCGGCGCCATATGGACCACAACAGACTCCGGAGGCGATGGAGCGTCGATCAGAAAAACTCAAAACAAAGTATCCAAAGACTATTATCTTCTCAATAACGCCTACATTTCCCCCGACCGGGTTATTCGATTTGGGAAAAGATTGCTGACGTCTTCTTCCGCTGGAATAATCGAAATCGATGAACTAACTAAAACATATATTCACTATCAGTTTTCACGGGATAAAGAAAAGATGGGAGTGTTTAAGCTCTCTGTATTAAACGGTTCGCTTTGGGGAGTTCGGGATGACGGCATAGCCAGGTTCGATCTGCAGCGAAAATCCGCCATTCATTATCTGATGAGCGCCGACAACAAACTTGTCGCAGCGCTTGCGCTTGGCGTATTTGATGGCAAACTCTATGCTGGAACAGAAAATGGTTTGGTAATAGTCGATATTGCGGCGCGATGAGCGCCCGCTTTTCAGTGCTCCATATGGTTCTAGATCGATTCCATCCAGCCGTTGCGAATTGGTTTATCAGGCAATTTGCGCAGCCCACCGAGCCGCAGGCGAAGGCCTGGCCCGCCATCAAGGATCGCATGCATACGCTGATCGCCGCGCCTACCGGGTCCGGTAAAACGCTGTCGGCTTTTCTGGCTGCGATTGACGACCTCGTGCGTCAGGGGATCGATGGAACCCTCGAAGACGCCACTCAAGTGGTTTACGTCTCGCCACTGAAAGCTCTGAGCAACGACATACAGCGCAATCTGCAACAGCCGTTGGAAGGAATACAGGCTGAGCTTCGGGCGATGGGCTTTCCGGAATTCGAAATTCGAACGCTGGTGCGGACCGGCGATACGCCCGCGGCGGAACGCGCAAAAATGGCGCGCCGCCCGCCTCACATAATAGTCACCACTCCCGAATCGCTTTATTTATTGCTCACCAGTGACGGCGGCCGCGCCATGCTGCGCACTGCCAGGACTCTGATCGTGGATGAAATCCATGCGCTGGTTCGAGACAAGCGAGGCTCGCATCTTTCCCTTTCAGTTGAAAGGCTGGAGCGGCTTGTAGACGGGCCGCTCGTGCGCATAGGTCTTTCGGCTACGCAACGGCCGATAGAACAGGTCGCCGCCTTTTTGACCGGCGCCGGCAATACGGATCACAAAACCAGATGCGAAATTATCGACACCGGCCACGTCAGGAAGATCGATCTTGGCATTGAAATACCCAGGTCGCCGCTGGAAGCGGTAATGTCGGGCGAGGTCTGGGGCGAAGTGTATGACCGGCTCGCCGAATTAATAAACGAACATCGAACCACGCTCGTATTCGTCAACACGCGGCGAATGGCCGAAAGAGTGGCTCGCCATCTGGCCGAACGCGTGGGCGAAGAGAACGTCACATCGCATCATGGAAGTCTGTCACGCGAACGCCGGTTCATCGCGGAACAGCGCCTGAAGTCCGGCGAATTGCGGGCGCTGGTCGCCACAGCGTCGCTTGAATTGGGAATTGACATCGGCTCCGTCGATCTGGTGTGCCAGTTGGGTTCCACTCGATCGATCGCCACTTTGCTGCAACGCGTCGGCAGGTCCGGCCATTCAGTCGGAGGTTTTCCGAAGGGCAGAATGTTTCCGGCGAGCCGTGACGACCTCGTTGAATGCGCCGCATTGATTGACGCCGCCCGGCGCGGCGAACTCGATCATCTGATTATTCCCGAAAAACCTCTCGACATTCTGGCCCAGCAGATAGTCGCGGCGGTCGCGTGCGAGGAATGGACCGAAGACGGCCTGTTCGACCTCGTGCGGAGGGCCTATCCATATCGCGACCTGTCCCGTGAAGAGTTCGATGAGTCAGTTCGCATGCTCGCCGAAGGATACACGACCCGGCTCGGCCGCAGGAACGCTTATCTGCACCACGACGCGGTCAATCGCAGGCTGCGAGCGCGCAAGGGGGCGCGTTTGACGGCGTTGACCAATGGGGGAGCGATTCCGGACACGGCGGATTTTGAAGTGATCCTCGATCCTGAAGGGACCTTCATCGGAACCGTCCACGAGGATTTCGCCGTCGAAAGCCTGGCCGGCGACATCTTTCAACTCGGCAATACTTCATGGATGATCACGCGCGTCGAAAAAGGACGCGTGCGCGTCGTTGACGCGGCAGACCAACCGCCGACCATTCCATTCTGGCTGGGCGAAGCTCCGGGACGAACGGATGAATTATCAACGGCCGTTTCCAGATTTCGCGCTGAAACAACCGATAGAAGCGACGCGCTGGCCTGGCTGGTAAACGAATTGGGAATAGGACAGGCCGCGGCCGTACAGATAGTCGAATACCTGACGGCCGCGAAGCTTGCCCTGGGAGTGATGCCGAGCCAGCAGACTCTGGTTCTCGAAAGGTTTTTTGATGAAAGCGGCGGGACGCAACTGGTCATACATTCGCCTTTCGGGAGCAGGCTCAACCGCGCCTGGGGACTGTCGCTGCGCAAGCGATTTTGCAGAAAGTTCAATTTCGAGTTACAGGCGGCGGCCACGGAAGACGCGATAATTCTTTCGCTCAGTCTCTCGCACAGTTTCCCGCTGGAAGATGTCTTTGACTTCCTGAAATCCGCGTCCGTGCGTGATCTGTTGATACAGGCGATGTTGGACGCTCCGATGTTTACTACGCGCTGGCGGTGGAACGCCAACAGGGCGCTGGCCATAGTCCGCCGGCGCGGCGGCCGCAGGATTCCGCCCCAGTTGCAGAGGATGGAATCGGAAGATTTGCTCGCCGCAGTGTTTCCCGATCAGGTCGCCTGCGGTGAAAACATAGTCGGCGACCGTGAAATCCCCGATCATCCGCTGGTCGCCCAAACCATCCGCGACTGCCTGGAAGAAGCGATGGACATCGATGGGCTCGAAGCCTTGCTCGCATCCATAGAAAAGGGCGAGAAGGTTCTCCTTGCGCGCGACCTGAGAGAGCCCTCGCCTTTATCCCTGGAGATACTCAACGCGAGGCCGTACGCGTTCCTCGACGACGCGCCGCTCGAAGAACGCCGCACTCAGGCGGTCATGAGCCGCCGCTGGCTCGACCCTGAAACGGCCGCTGACCTCGGCGCGCTGGATCAGGCGGCGATCGATCAGGTCAGAGAAGAAGCCTGGCCGCAGGCCGAAAACGCCGACGAACTGCACGACGTCCTGTTGCAGTTGGGCTTTATCACGGAGCTTGAAGGATTTGGTTGGGGAGAATATTTCGCCGAACTCGTCAGCGAAAGAAGAGCCGCCGGATTACACGTTGGAGAGAAAAAATTCTGGGTCGCGGCCGAACGCCTGCCTCATCTTTTAGCCGTATATCCTGACGCGAAACTGGAGCCTGAAATCGGCATACAGTACCGCGCGCGTAAGCAAGCGGCTGACGTATCTACGGATGAAGGACTGATCGAGATATTGAGAGGCAGGATGGAAGCGATCGGGCCGGTCACATCGGAGTCGCTCGCGGAAACGATGGCCCTGCCTGTTTATGCCATTGAGAGCGCGTTGATGAGCCTCGAATCGGAAGGCTTCGTGATGCGCGGCCGTTTCACGCCGGGAATGCGGCATGGCCCCATCGAATGGTGTGTCAGGCGGCTGCTGGCGAGAATTCACCGCTACACTCTGAACAGGCTGAGGAAAGAGATCGAACCTGTTTTGCCCGCCGATTTCATGCGCTTTCTATTGTCGTGGCAGCGAGTAGCGCCCGCAGACCGTGGAGAAGGTCCGGAGAGCCTGGCCTCAATAGTCGACCAGTTGGAAGGCTTCGAAGCCGCCGCGGGAGCCTGGGAAGGAGAGATATTACCCGCCAGGCTGGAAGCTTACGAACCTGAGTGGCTGGATTCGCTCTGCCTGTCGGGCCGGATTGTCTGGACCAGATTGAGTCCACAAAAAGGTATGGCAAAAGGCGCGGTAAAAAGCGTGGGATCAGGTCCGGTTCGTTCAACTCCGATCGCGTTGCTGAACAGAAAAAATCTTGTGGCCTGGGATATGGCTTTCCCTCAGCCCAGAGTAAATAACGATCTCGAATCAATGCTGTCTTCCTCGGCGCAACTCGTGTATGACCATCTGCTGCGTCACGGCGCTTCTTTCTTTACGGATTTTGTGGAAAACACAGGGCTGTTGAAAACACAGGTTGAAGAGGGGCTGGCCGAGCTCGTGGCGGGCGGACTGATTACGGCGGATAGCTTCACCGGATTGCGAGCGCTCTTAACGCCGTCGAACAAACGCCCGTCGAATCACAACGCCAGGCGCAAGGCTCCGGCGGCCCTGTTCGGAATGGAGAACGCCGGGCGCTGGTCGCGCATACGCCGTGGAGGCCAGAGTTTGAACGGCGCCGGTTTTCTCGCGTCGGGAAAACCCGGCGCCGGTTCCCTTTCAGTTACGGACGGCGCCGCGGTGAACGCCGAGATGGCGGAAAGAATAGCGCGCGCGCTGCTGCGTCGTTACGGAGTCGTGTTTCGCAAACTGATGGATCGCGAGGGAATGACGTTGCCCTGGCGTGAATTGCTGAGGGCGTTCAGGAAGTTGGAAGCCCGAGGCGAGATTCGCGGAGGCCGCTTCGTCGCGGGCGTCGCTGGCGAGCAATACGCTTTGAATGAAGCCGTCAGCGCGCTTCGATCCATACGGCGAAAAGAACCAGACGGAGCGCTGATCTCCGTGAGCGCCGCCGACCCGCTGAACCTGATAGGAATCGTCCTACCCGGCGCCCGCGTCCCGGTAATTCCGAGCAATCGCATTCTATTTAGAGACGGTGTCGCAATCGCGGTTTTGGAAGCAGGTCAGGAACGTTATTTAGTTGATCTGGAAAAGACAGCGGAATGGCCGGCGAAGAAGGCCTTGATACAACGGCATGTCCCGCCTCAGTTGAAGGCATACCTCGGGCGGTCGGCTTAATTATTGAGCGCAATCAAATGTCGCGCGCGTCATTACAGGAATAAATCTGTTGATGTGTTGAAGAATGCCGCCAGTTTTTTCGCGTTCGCCTTGCTGATTTCACGCTTCCCATTGATGACTTCTGACGTAACGCCGCGTGATCCGAAGATGTGGACGATGTCGGCTTGTTTGAGATGGTTCATTTTCATCATCTCAATCAAGGCCACGCGCGGAGGGAGTTTTTCCCTCTTGTAGTATTGTTGCTCGAATGTATGAATGAGATGCCCGAGCAGTTTTTGCAGTTTACGTTCTTCCGGCGTCCGGCTTTCGCCTTTGTCCATCAGTTTTTTAAAGATCTTGACCATGCGTCTATTTTGCGCGACTGTTTCAATAACCTCGGGCAGGGCTTCAGCGAGAAGTCCCGCATATGCGGCGACGTCGAATTGCGCCTTAGCATTTCTTTTTCCACTTATCCTTGTTGTATTCCGCATGAGTCATTACCTCATTGATTGAAACCTGTTCGTCCTCGTATTCTATTTTTGCGATCAATCAGTATTTGTTCCCGCCAATGTCGAAGATCACGCAGTCGCCATAAAGATCGGCCGCGCGAACTCATAATCAATCAATTCCATTCTTTTGATTACTCCGTGGTCGTTCTCCAGCAAAAACGTTCGCACGGTGAGAGCATATTGTCAAAGGAGCAAAACGGACAAAGAAGCTTTCCGCTTTTCCCGCCCGTTTCGCTCTTTTGCCATTCTTTATCATTGGCGCAGACGCCATCAGGTTGTTATTGAAAATGAAGCCGCTTTGTTCAAAACTATCAGCCTCATTACCAATATGCGGATCGAATCGGTGGCCGAGAAATTCCATTGGCGTTCGCTTCCCGGGAGAGATCCCGGGAAGCCGAGATCGAATACGTTTGCAGTTGGTGAAAGTTCAGTCAAAGTTGAAAGCGCTAACGCGGAGAACAACCGCGCCATCAGATTGGAAATGAGGTCCGATTTGTTGATAATAGGCCGCCTCATCCCAGTTGAGCGTTCGCAATCCCGAGTTTCGCGCACAGGCGCAACCTGTCACGCTCGCCGCGATTCAGGCTCTATTTCCCACAGGCTCCGCTCTGGTTGAGTTTGCCGTCTTCACTCCGTATTACTCGCTTCAATTCGGCCTGTCGGGCGCCTGCTCTTGACGACCCGGCTCGCGGCTTTTACTCTGCCTGCTCAGCTTCCCCCTTGAGCGATATGGTATTGATAGCATGATGAAAGAGTCATCTATCCAGAATGACGATCTGCTTGCGCCATGGCTTCAGACATTGCGGACGCAAGGCGACGAGGCGGCGGAAGCGGCGCTGGCGCAATTGATCGAGGCTCACATTGAACCGGTGATCAGAGGCGTCATTCGTTTCAAGCTGCGCATCACGCCCGCCGCGAGTGAGGATGCGGAGGATTTGGCGCAGGAGGCGCTGGCGCAATGGCTGGCCGAGTTGCGAAAGTTGACCGCCCGGCCTGACGATCGATCGATCAGTGACGCCCGCGGGCTGGCGGCGACAATCTCCTATCGCGTCTGTTACGGATGGTTGCGCCGGCAATCGCCGCGCCGGAACGCGCTGAGGAACCGCTTGCAGTACGCCCTGACACGGCAGTCAGGGCTGGCCCTCTGGACCGACCACCGTAATCTGTCGATCGCCGGCTTCGCGGCCTGGCGAGACCGGCCACAGCCGTCTCCCGAGAAGCTGCGCCAATTGCCGGACGACGAAAAATTTCTGGCGCGAGTCTGGGGGCAGGGGGCGAAGCTCAACGATCTGCTGGCCGCGATCTTCGATTATGTGGGCGGGCCGGTGGCGTTCGATGATCTGGTAAGCGTGGTGGCGGCGGTGTTGCAGGTCAAAGACGATCCGCCGGTTTCGACTGAAGAGGAAACTATCGGCGCCGAGATCGCATCCGGCGCCGACGTGGCATGGCAGGTCGAAAAGCGCATCTTTCTCGAACGTCTCTGGCAGGAAGTGCGCGAACTGCCACGCGCGCAGCGGGCGGCGTTGCTTCTCAACCTACGCGAGGCCGACGGCCGCGGTTGTCTGGCTCTCTTTCCTGCGACCGGCGTCGCCACGCTGCGGCAGATCGCGGACGCGCTCGAACTCCCCGTTGAACAATTCGCCGAAATCTGGACACAATTGCCGCTGGACG
>DASUFM010000648.1:0-4059 GCA_036274535.1 Blastocatellia bacterium | reverse complement strand
ACGCGCTTTTTCTCTTTGGTCCAAGGCCGGGATAGAGACAATCACTGTCGTATATCCCGGCTTTTTTTCGTTTAACACGCGCAGGCGGCGATTGACGCCGTGGAAACGGCGATGGATCAGACCAGGCAGGATTATGTCAGTATCGCGACCGGTAGGGAGAGTCGCAGGGGCCTGGATAACGCTCCCTACCGGTCGCGGTACTGAAGGAGAAACCCAAATCAAGTTGCCGAATTCATTGTAATGCCCTATAAGATTGAGTCGCTGGTCTGATTTAGAAAAATCCCCCAAAAAGGACAACTCACGCCATGCGACTAAGACCCCTGCTGGTATTCGCCCTTCTGCTGTTTTGCTTCAACTCCGCCGTCGCCGCTCAATCCACCGGCGGTCGTCGACGTGATGCAAATCGTAGACGCCGCCTGGCGTTCGGCGGCGAGCGGAAACCTGTAGACCTTCCATTGAAATAAAATGCCGAATTCGACGATATATACATTTTCAATTGAAAGCCGGAAATCATCCACACGCTCCGGGCGATCTCGCAAGCTCGTTCGCATGGCGAAAGTCGCCGCGGCCATCGCGGTCCTCGCATCCTGTCTGTACGCCCAGTCGTCCCAATCCCTGGATGAGTTCTCCTTGCTTCGCGTGATCGAGTTGAAGGAAAAGACACGTCATGTTCAGGGAATCGAAGCCGACGCCGATCGCCTGTGGGTGACGTCCGTTGACAGGAATACGCAATCGGCCTGGCTGCAGGAGTTTTCACTGCCGACTGGCGCATTGATTCGCGAGGCCCAGATTCAGGACGGCGCCCGCTTTCACCCAGGAGGCATTTCGGGGGCGGGAGAATCGTTATGGATTCCGGTCGCTGAGTATAAAGCGAACAGCACGAGCGTCATCCAGAAGCGCAGCAAGCGTACCCTGGCTATAGAGAAACAATTCACCGTGCAGGACCATATCGGATGCGTCGCCGTCAGCGGAGACACTGTGATCGGCGGAAACTGGGATTCGCGAGATCTCTATTTTTGGAATACCGATGGCGCGCTGCTGCGAAAAGTTCCCAATCCCACGCAGACCAGTTTCCAGGACATGAAAGCTGTCGGCGAAACGCTGGTAGGTTCTGGCGGTTCTCCTGGCGGCGCCGGAACTATCGAATGGATTGACCTCCCTACACTCAAGCCCGTCAAGCGCATCACGGCAGGAAAAACCGACCGGGGCGCTTCCTTCACGCGCGAAGGAATGCTTATCCGAGGAGAGGAGCTGATGCTGCTGCCAGAAGACGGTTCCAGCCGGTTGTTTGTGTTTCGACTGAAAAAGTAGCCGCCTTGATCAGTGAGCCAGTTTGTTTAACTCCGCCTGCGCGCGGTCGTTAGCCGGATCGAGTTGCAGAGCGCGTTGGAAAGCCTCGCGCGCCTCTTCATTCCTTCCCAAAGCTTTCAATCCCCATCCAGCCAACAGAAAACGCAGCGCGCCGCGCGGAGGCGACGGCTCAGCGGATCGCATCCGCTGTTCGTCATTCAGCCGGGCCAGGCGTTCGTAAAGCGCGCGGGCGTCGTCCATGCGGCCCAGGCGATCGAGCGCTACGGCTTTGTAGTAATAATGCTCGGACCAGGACTCTTCAGGCTGGGTCGGGGAGTTAAGCGCGTCTTCGGCTGCGCGACGTAGCCACTTCTCCGCTTCATCATGTCTGCCCGCGGCTTCGAATTCGAGAGCAGCCACAACATACTCGCGCGCCTGTGATTCCATCGCCGGACGGCCAACGCCGAAGTTCGGCGGATACTCCGTGGCCTTGATGAACTCGGCGGCCGCCTCGGCGTGATGGTTCGTCTGCTGATGCTGCCTGGCCATGGCCAGATGCGCGCGGCGGTAAATGCCCAGCGCCGCTCCTTCTCCCTCGCCCGAAGTGAAGGTATGGCGTTCAAGTAGCGTGGCCGCTTCGGCAAAACGCCCCGCGTCCACATAAGCCGCCGCCAGCGCTTGCAACAGCGCCGTCCTGGCGCGCGCCTTTTCCGGAGCGCCTTCGAGCAGTTTGATGCGGCGATCCGTCCGCTTCATCCCAGAGAGTAATCGATCGAATTCCAGATAGAGATGATAATCGTCCGGAGCCAGCGCGATGGCTCGTTCCATCGCCGCCGCCGCGTCCTCTTTCCTGTCTTCGACCAGCGCGAGCGCTCTCGCGTAATTGCGATGCGCAAGGGCGTTCTTCGAATCGAATTGAATGGCTATGCGCCAGGCTTCCAGCGCCTCTTTGAAACGCAGTTTCGAAGCGAGAGCATTGCCGAGGTAGTAGGCCGCGCGCCCGTCCGTGGGATTCGCCTTGAGCGTCTCTTCTAGAACCGCGATTTCTTCGATGCGATGTGGAAAGACATAAGCCGGATCGGCGTTCGCCCGCAGCGCCGCCTTTTGATGGGAGTATGAGTTGAACAGATACAGAAATATCGGATGGGGAATCTTTTTTTGAACGTAGACTATTTCATAAAATCCCCGTTCGACTAACGTATGCGCATCCTGGCGTCCGATCGCATCATAGTCGAATATTAATTCGAGCAGCGAGTCAGGCTCACGCGACAGCAACCGCCATAACTCGGCCCGGACGCGTTTGGCCTGCGCGTCCTGTTTTCGCGCTTCGAGAATTTTGTACTGCTCATGCAAAGCGAAGTAATCGAGCGGCGCCTCGCGCACGACTTCATCAATGCGAGCCTGCGCCGCGTCGAGCTTACCAGCGCGGCGTTCAGCCACGGCCAGCGCAGTGCGCGCCTTCAGGTCGCGAGGGTCAAGGCGAACCGCCTGTGACAGTTGCTCCAACGCGCCGCCAATAGTGTTTGAAGCCAGGTACATCTCGCCCAGAACGTAGCGCGCCACCGATTCGCGGTATCCGGCGCGCACACACCACATCAATTGCTCAATGGCCTCTCCCACACGATCCTGCGCCCGCCGTGTGAGCCCGAGGTAGTAATGAGCGTCGCCGTCGTCGCGATTGCGCCTCAGCGCCGCTTCCAGATGTTCAGCCGCGCGGTCGTATTCGCCACTGCGGTAAAATGACAGGCCCAGCGCGGTGTGCGCAGGCGCATAGCCGGGATCCAGCTTCAACGCTTCATTGTAGGCGGCGCGCGCGGCCAGATCGTCGCTCTTCTTGTCAGCGGCCAGACCGGTCAGGTAAACCCGCTCTGCGCTTGCGACGGCGGGATCAGGCGTCCCACTGTTTGGACGCGTCGCCGGTTTGAAATCAGGGTTTCCGTCCGGCGGAGAATCGGTGTAGTAATGAACCAGCTCGCGTCCGTCCTTCGCCCTGATTCGCGCTACGATGACCATCGGAGCGGGCAGTTTCACGGTCGCCGCAAAAGGCGTGGCCGGCGAAAGATTGATCCGTGATGAGTGGATCTGTTTGCCTCCCGAATCTGCGATGAACAATTCGGCGTCGTCAAATTTCGCGCCGGCGTTCGCGGTGATACGCGCCTGGTCTCCGGTCACTTCCACGCGCAGCGCCACATCCTTCGTCACCTTGTTGAATCCGCCGCCGAGTTTGTCGAGCGGAAACCAGTATTCGGTGAACCTTTCGACGCGATGCGGCGCGATGAATTCGTGCTCCATCTGCGTTTCGAAGCGCCCGGCCTGGAATTCCACGTACTGCCCGTCGTTGTCAGTCAGCTTATCAATCCAGATTTTGCCTGCATCGTCCGTGCCCCAGGTCCAGGTCTTCTTGCCCGGCAGCTCCTGGCGGTTGGCGACATGCGCTATGCCCCAGTCGGATTTTTCGTAATAGACTCCGAAGAAATCCCGCCGCGAATCGCGAGCGAAGAGCGACAGATAATTGGTCACTTCGCGGTAGGCGCTGAGATCGACGCCGTTATGCTTCGGAAAACTGAAGACCGGCCAGAAGGCGTGCGGATAAGCTTCGCGCATCGGGTAGATAAAGCGCATATCGTCCGTCGCCGGCGCCGCAGCCGTGGCCCAGAACCAGTAACGCCCCGGCGTTTCGCGCCGGTTGTTGAGCGTGACTTCGGTCTCGACCACTTTGCGGCCCGGCCTCAGCCGTATCGCCACCGACCATTGCATGCGCTGAACCCG
>DASUFM010000647.1:0-5033 GCA_036274535.1 Blastocatellia bacterium | reverse complement strand
CGCCCCCCCACGCCCGCACTCCAAAGGCTCCGCCGTTACGATTTACGCTCACCGTTCTTCAGTCACCGTCAGAATCCGATCCGCGGCGACGTCTTTCAATCTTTGCGTCACGCCGCTCGGCCATCGGATTTCGATCAGTTTCACGATCTTCTCGGGGCCCAGGCCGAAATGAGCGCGAACGTCGCTCGACGAAGCGTATCCGGCGGCGGTCGTGACATGGTTGAATTGATCGCCGCCAGCGGTCACGAGTTTGATCTTCGCGCCTATGCCGTCGCGGTTGCTTTTCACGCCGATCAACCGTATCGCCAGCCAGTGATTCTCGCCTGTTGATTCATTGCGAAACAATTCGGCCACATCATTCAATGAAGTCGTGACCACATCGACGCGCCCGTCGTTGTCGAAATCCGCGAAGGCGCAGCCACGATGCGCGCGTTTGGCCTGGAGTCCCGCGTCCATAGAGAGGAACGCCCCGGCGCCGGCGCCGGCGAAGACGCTGTTCGGTTGGCGGTAAGTCTGATTGTTGTAGAGCTCTATGTTGTCGTTGACGTGCGCGTTCACGGTGAAGAGGTCTTTCAGCCCGTCGTTGTTGAAATCGAACAGTCCCAGGCCCCATCCGCTGCGCTTGACGGTTTCGGCGCCGAGCCCGCTCTGCCAAGTCACGTCGGCGAAAAAGCCCTTGCCGAGATTCCTGAAGAGCGGATATGTCTCCCCCTCGAGCGCGGAAACGATCAGGTCGGGCAATCCGTCGTTGTCGTAATCGCGGAAATCGACTCCCATGCCCGACACGGGACGCCCGCTGTCATTGACCGCCACGCCGGCCGTCAATCCGACTTCTTCAAAGCCGCCACGCCCGTTGTTGTGAAAAAGAAAATTGGGCAGCGTGTCGTTTGCGACGAAAACGTCAATGAAGCCGTCGTCGTCATAATCAGCGGCCGCCGCGCCCATGCCCTTGCCGATATGCCTGCCGACGCCGCTTTGAGAGGAAACGTCCGCGAAAGTTCCGTCGCCGTTGTTGCGGAAAAGCTGATTCGGCAAGCCCTCGTATCGGTCAGGGAAGCAGTACGTCCGCCATCCTTCTTTCATCGCGCCGCAGTAAGGATCGATCTCGGGATTCCATTTGCAGTAATTGACCACGAAGAGGTCCAGGTCGCCGTCGTTGTCGTAATCCAGCCAGACCGCCGAGACTGACCACGGCTTATCGCGTTTCGAATCGACGCCGGTCAATCCGGCTTTCTCAGTCACGTCATCGAACCGCCCATTACCGCCATTGCGGAAAAGAATGTTGCGGTCGACTCCGGCGACGAAGATGTCCTGATCGCCGTCATTGTCGTAATCGGCGACGGCGACGCCCATCGAATATCCGCTGGAATTGGCGCCCTTAACGCCGGCGGTCTCGGTCACGTCGATGAAGTTCCCGTCGCGGTTGTTGCGATAGAGACGGTTCCAGAATTTCGGCGAATTCTTCTTCATCGCCGGCAGTTCGGCGCCGTTGGCGAAGTAGATGTCCGTCCAGCCGTCGTTGTCGTAATCGATTACCGCCACGCCGCCGGTCATCGTTTCGATCTGATACTTGCGGGAACTGGCGTCGTTGCGCAGGACGAAATCGAGTCGCGATTGCCCGGCGACGTCGCGGAAACGTATGGGCGCGATCGACGCGGCCGGCTTGCCGGCGACGCGATTCCCCGCCGCTCCGGCGCGCAGTCTTTCCAACGCGGCCTGCGCGGCTCGCGCCTGTCCTCCGCCGTCATTCGTCGCGGCCTGCTGGTACTCCTTTTCGGCCTCGGCCAATCGCCCCAGCTTTTCGAGCGCGCGGCCGCGCGACAGCCTGATCTCACTCGATTGCGGATCGATAGCCTCGGCCTGCGTCAAGTAATCCAGCGCTTCTTCGACTCTGTTCAATTTGATCAGCAGGTTCGCGGCGTAAACCAGAGGCAGCGTGGGCTGGCGTTGAAGTTTCCGGCCGAGTTCGACGCCGCGCCGGTACTGATCCAGAGCTTTCGGATAATCGTTCAACGCTTCGAGCGTCATCGCCAGTTGAGTATGAGCGCCCGCATGATCCGGCTGCAATTCGATGGCGCGGCGGGCCGACGATTCGGCGGGCTTCAAGGAAGATTGCAGGTATTGAACGCGCGCCAGGTAAAACCACAAATCTGGATCATTCGGAAAAAGGTGAAGAGCCGCCGCGAATTCCTTTTCCGCCTCCGGCATGCGGCCGGCGAGTTGCAGCGACAGCCCGCTCAATTTCCAGGCTTGCCGCATCTTCGGATCGCTTTCGCGGGCGCCGCGGGCTTCATCAGCGGCTTCGGCGAAGCGGCGCTGGTCGAACAACGCGGCGGCGCGCCGCAGGCGCTCTTCAGCCGTCATCCGTTGTTGAATTTGTTGCGGCCATAGCAGGCCGATCCAGAAGATCGAGCCGGCGAGCGCCAATGAGACTATCTGTTGCATGGCTTGTCGGTCTTGATTGGGTTTCAACCGCCATCGCGATTCACCCGCGAGTATAGCCCGGGACTGACCGAACGCCAATCTTGAGCATCTTCACACACGGCGCGGAGGCGCGTACAATTGTCATGAAAGCGAGGTAAGCTATGGTGACACTGACCAGCGAATTGGCGCAGCGCATTCCCCCTACCCATAAGGTTTCTTTTGAGGAATACATCGAATGGCTCGATGAAGACACCCGAGCTGAATGGGTGGATGGAGAAATTGCGCTTATGTCGCCCGCGACTTTTGATCATCAGAATTGTGGTGGTTTTTTGCATACGGTCTTGAATATTTTCGTTCAAGCGCACGATCTTGGCCACATAGTGTTTGCTCCATATGTGATGAAGCTCGCGTCTATTTCGCGTGGTCGCGAACCGGACATCATTTTCGTTCGGAAGGATCGCGAGCATCTGCTGACCCGGCATTATCTCGACGGCCCGGCCGATATGGCCGTTGAAATCGTCTCGCCCGACAGCAGGAGGCGCGACCGCAAAGAGAAATTCAAGGAATATGAAGCCGCCGGTGTGCTCGAATATTGGATATTAGAGCCTGACCACGAGCTGGCTGAGTTTTACCAGTTGGACGATGATGACCGTTATCGTAGAGTGGAAATTGGGGCTGATGGAATCTATCGCTCCAAAGTCATTCCCGGTTTCTGGTTGAAAGTAGAATGGCTGTGGCAAACGCCGGCGCCGCTCGAAGTCCTGCGCGAATTGAAGGTCTTGTAATCAATATTGGGCGCCAGGCTGTCACCTGCTGAACGGGTCATAGCTCATTCCCAACGTCATGATCTTCTGCAAAAGGTCTTTATATTTCACGCAGCAATGTTCCGCCGAATCAGCGAAGTCTTCATCGCGGGCTATCTGAGGATTGGGGTTCGCTTCGAGCGCATAAATTCGGCCGTCTTCGGTCAGCCGGTAATCGATTCTCGCATAGCCGCTCAGGCCGAGTATGCGGTAGATGCGTTTTGACAACCTCTCGAATTCCTCCTTCGCCTTCGGCTCCAGCCGCGCCGGCATCGTTTCAAGGCCGATCTTCTTCTGGTATTCCAGATCCCATTTTACTTTTCCGGTGGCGATAACCGGCGCGCCCTCGGGCAGGTTTTTCATTACCATCTCCCAGGGCGTATAGGTCTGTAATTTCTGGTTCCCGATGACGCTGACGTAGATTTCGCGCCCCTCTATGAACTCTTCAACAATCGCCGCCGTCTGATTCTGCCGGTGTATGAACTCCACGCGCTCCCTGAGCTTTTCATCGTCACGCACGACCGAAGCCTGGGCTATGCCGACCGAGCCCTCATCGCTCACCGACTTAACGAACAGCGGATATCTCAACCTCCTGGAAGGCTCCACTTTTCGGTTCGAGGGAAAGACGGCGAAGCGCGGCGCGTATATGCGATGGTAGGCCAGAATCTTCTTGGTCAAAGCCTTGTCGCGCGCCAGCGTCAACCCGCGCGGGTTGCATCCGGTGTATTTCTGTTTCATCAACTCCAGGAAACTGACGACGTGCTGGTCAAAGAGAGGATAGTTGTCGAATTCTTCAAGCAGGTTGAAGGCCACGTGCGGCTGATGTTTTTCAATGGCTTCGCGGATCACGCCGAGATCGCTCAACACGCCGACAGGCCAGACGTCGTGCCCCATCGCGCGCAGCGTGGAAACAACATCATACTCGGCCCGCCACTCTTCCTTCTCCTTGTTCTCTACCCCGTCAAGCGTTTCCGGCGGGATCAGATCCTCGCGCATCAGCACAATGACGCGCAGCTTTCTTTTAGCTTTTCCGTTCACAACGCAATTCTATGATAACCGGTATGGATCCCGTTCATAGTCTGAACCGTCAATAATACTAGCACTTTTTGCTTTGCATGTTGTTCCGTCAGGCCGAGCCGGAGATTAAGATCGCGGCAACGATTAATCATCGCGGCGAACATCTGATCGATGGCGTAGCTATGAACGCCGGTGCCTTCCGCGACCACGCTGCGGAATTCGTTGCGGTGTCGCCGCAGAAAACTGACCGCGGTGGGAGATGATTTATGGCGGGGATCGGATGAGAAAATGCGCAGCAGATCACGGTCGTAATCGGGGGGCCACTGGAAGTCATAATGCCGCCGTTTCTTCTCATAATGTTCGCGCAGCGTGATTTTGATATCGCGCAGCCGCTCGACGCGCGCGCGCGACTTGTTGTCGGGGACCCTCTCCGAAATCTCGCGCATCACTTCGTCCACGTATTCCAGCTTTCGTATCGCGCGCCATCCTTCGTATCGTCTTCGCCAGCGCGACCCAGGCGCCATCCAAACGGCGAAAGTCTCCGCGAAATCTTCGGCCGGGTGCGCCTGCGCGTACCAGCCGGGAAGGTAGAGCACGAAATCACGACTGTTAGGCTCGGGCCTGTACCAATCGGGATAGGGCCGCGCGAAGGGGCCGAACAACTCACGATAGCGCCGCCGGACGTGGAGGCGAAAGGCGTTGTCTATCGCGTGGCCGGTCTCATGCCTCATTATGCGCAGGCATTCGATCTCGGAACCTCCCTCGACCTCGAGCATCTGCCGCCGTTCG
>DASUFM010000646.1:0-3633 GCA_036274535.1 Blastocatellia bacterium | reverse complement strand
ATTGGGTCGTCCTTCATCGGAGTAGTTTTTGTTTTGCAACTTAATTCTACTCTTCAATGAAGTTCTGACGACCCATTTCCAACCCAAGACTGGGATTAACTTAACGCCATTGGCCTGAAGGCGGGACTACGGACCGATTTTCAAAGGAGGAATTCAAAGTATGTTCGACGTAAATGAAAAATCAGTTCTCATCACAGGCGGGAGCCGGGGATTAGGGCGCGCGCTGGCGCTGCGGCTTTCCGCCGAAGGCGCAAAAATCGCGCTGGTCGCTCGTGACAAAGAAGAACTCGACAAGGTCGTCGGCGAGATCAGAAAACAGGACGCCATCGCTTTCGGCATTGTCGCGGACGTAGGCGAAAAGGAGAGCGTCTATCCGATCGTGGGACAGGCGGCGGCCCTGACCGGGCCGATTGACGTCCTGGTCAACAACGCTAGCGCGCTGGGGCCGGTTCCTTTGCGGCTTATTCCTGACACCGATTGCGAGGATTTCGAGCGGGCGCTGCAGGTGAACACCGTCGGGCCGTTCCGGCTCATCAAGGCCGTCGTCGGTTCGATGGCGCTGCGGCGGACTGGCGTGATCGTCAACATCTCGTCCGATGCGGCCGTCGAGGCTTATCCATTCTGGGGCGTGTACGGCGCCTCAAAGGCCGCGCTCGACCATCTGACTCAAATAGCGGCGGCGGAGATGGCGGACGCCGGCGTGCGTTTCATCAGCGTGGATCCGGGCGAGATGAACACACGTATGCATGCGGACGCGATGCCTGACGCCGATCCGGCCGAGTTGCAATCGCCCGCTGTGGTCGCGGAGAAAATCGTGGCGATGATTCGGCAATCCGATCGGATCGCCAATGGATCCAGGCTGATCGCCTCGGAATGGAGGCCTTTATGAAGGCGGCGCGCGCGCCTCGCGCGAATAAAGCGAACGTAAAATTGCTCATCGTCAATAACGGCGGAATCGAGGACAGTTTTATAGAACGACTGGCGGATCATCTGCGGTCGGGAGATTCGCTGGTGGTGAATGACGCGGCCACGCTGCCGGCTTCGTTACCAGCGCGGGACGCGAGGAACAATCAAATAGAGCTTAGACTGACTATGCAACTGGACGATCGGGTCTGGCAGGCGGTGGTGTTCGGCGCCGGAGATTGGCGAACGCCTACCGAAAACAGGCCATCGCCGCCCCGCTTCGCGGAAGGCGACGAGATGCTGATCGCGCCGGACTTCCACGCAAAAGTCCGCGGCGAAGATCGATTGTCGGAAAGGCTGCTCAATCTCGAATTCAATCTTTCAGGCGAAGAGTTGTGGCGTAACCTGTATCGATACGGTAATCCAGTGCAGTATTCGTACATGAAAGATGAACTCAAACTATGGTCTGTGCAGAATATCTATAGCGGCCGTCCATGGGCGGTCGAAATGCCGAGCGCGGGACATGCGCTCAGCTGGCGTCTCCTGCTGAAGCTCATCGGAAAGGGCGTGCGAATTGTCCCGATCACTCACGGCGCGGGGCTGTCGTCAACGGGCGATGAGAAGATAGACCGCGCGCTGCCGCTCGCCGAGAGATTCGAGATTCCCGCGAGCGCGATGGAAGCCGTCAGGGCCGGCAAAGCCGAGGGCGGCCGCGTCATCGCCGTCGGCACATCGGTTGTCCGCGCCCTCGAAAGCTCGGGTTCCGTACTGAGCGGATTCACAACGCTGAGGCTCGGCCCTGGATATGAACGCAAGATCGTGGACGGTTTGCTGACCGGCGCTCATGACGTGTCCGAAAGCCATTATCAGTTGATGTCGGCCTTCCTTCCTCAAAACGTCCTGGAGCAGGTCAGCCGGCATTTCGAGCGGGAAGAATACCTCATGCATGAATTCGGCGACCTGTGCCTGATTCTGGCTTGAGGATGGCGCGGCCCCTCTCGTCCAGCAATTTTTCCCTCTCTGCGCCTCTGTGCCTCTGTGGCTATTTATCCATATAAAAACCGCTGTAACGCCACAAATCATGAAGATTTTACACATGCAACATCGTTGCCCGTGCTACACTAACGAAAGTCTCGTTTTCGACTATCCTCTAACGAAACGGACGAGACAAACCAATAATTTTACTCTGAAATATGACACAAGGTGTCGGCTGCGATCGTATAGGATCGTTTGCGTTCTTCCCCCGGAAACATGATCGAGGTAAGTCGTTCAGGTCGCGAGGGCGGAGCCTTGAAACAATGACTTATCAAGCAGGAAGGAAAGTAGATGAAAATACACCCGAAGAAAAGCAGGGCGATTATATTAATAGCTATAGCGGCGATTCTGGGCGCGGGATGCGGAAAAAACCAGGAGATGTCATTCGATCGGCCGCCGGCGCCGGTAACGGTCGCGACAGCGGTGGCGCAGGATGTGCCGGTGTATCTGGATCAGATCGGCAAATGCGCAGCGCGTGAAGTGGTTGAGATTCGGCCCCAGGTGTCCGGGCGAATTATGAATATTCATTTCGCCGATGGCGCTGATCTGAAGAAGGACGATCTGCTCTTCACCATCGATCCGCGGCCTTTTCAGGCGAGTCTTCGGCAGGCCGAGGCCAATCTGGCCAAAGACATGGCGTTGAAGAGACAGGCCGAAGCGGCCCTGGCGCGCGATAAAGCGCAGGCGAAACTCGGCGAGGCGCAGGCCCGGCGATACGCGCAACTGAATCGGCAAGGAGTCGTCTCGAATGAACAGTCCGACCAGATGCAGACCAACGCCGAAGCTCTGAACGCCACGGTGGCAGCCGACGAGGCGACGGTACGCAACGCTGAGGAGGCAATCAAGGCCGATGAAGCCTCGATTGAAAACGCCAAACTGCAACTGAGCTATTGCTTCATACGCTCTCCCATTGACGGTCGCGCCGGGCAGAGACTTGTGGATGTTGGAAATCTGGCGGCTCCCGCCGCCGGGACGCCGCTCCTGGTAATCCAGCGATTGGACCCCATCTACGCCGATTTCACGATTTCGCAGAACGACCTGTCGGCTGTGCAGCGAAACATGTCGCAAGGCGCGTTGAAGGCCGAAGTGCGGCTGCCCGGCGAAGCCGATAAACCGGTCGTCGGCAACCTGACTTTTGTGGACAACGAAGTAAAGGGTACGACCGGAACGGTAAACTTGCGGGCGACGATAACCAATGGCGACCGCAGATTCTGGCCCGGCCGTTTCGTCAACGTCCGGCTCGTCTTGAGCGCCCTGCGCGGAGCCATTCTGCTTCCCGCCACGGCGCCGCAAATGTCGGCCAAGGGGCAGTTCGTATACGTCGTCAAGGGCGATTCGACGGCGGAGATGCGACCAGTGACGGTGGGGCAGCGGCAGGGCGACATGGTCGTCATTGAGAAAGGAATCACGCCGGGTGAAAAGGTCGTCGTCAACGGCCAACTGGGCGTCACCCCGGGAGGCAAGGTTCTGGTAGAGCAACCCAAGGTCGACGTTATCTCGGAGAATGGAGAGAAGTTATGAACCTTTCGGAACCATTCATTCGCCGGCCGGTGATGACCGTTGTGCTGACCGTCTCGGTGATTCTCTTCGGATCGTTGAGTTATTTCCGGCTCCCGGTGAACGACCTCCCGGCCGTCGACTATCCTGTGATCCAGGTACAGGCGTCTTACCCCGGCGCCAGTCCGGACACGATGG
>DASUFM010000645.1:0-3765 GCA_036274535.1 Blastocatellia bacterium | reverse complement strand
GGCTACCACTAAATTACTCAGGAAGGGGATCAACGAGTCACTCTTGAGTGTAGGGGCGCTTAGAGGCGGACTTCACTCATTGGCTTTATCCAAGCGATCATTTATATCAAGCTGGAGCGCGAGGCAGGGCAGCGAAGGCGTCTTGTCTCTCTCCGTCCTTTCTCCGTCCTTTCTCCGTCCTTTCTCCGTCCTTCTTCAATTCATACTCACATCAGATGAGAGGCGAACACCATGCTCTACATTATGGCATCGTTGGCATGCTTCGACAATAGCTTTCTCCATCGTTTTAACCTCAATTCTCTGGCGCCTGACCATTGGATTTCGTCGGTTGATGAAGATCGGAAACCGTGCGATAAAGTTTGTATCGGGGTGGCGCCCCAAACAGCCCCGAATAGAATGATAATTTACGAAGACGGAGCGAGGCATGATTTCCAGAGCCGCCCTTTTATATCTCTCACAAAAAACCGAGCTGAAGGATTTTTTTTCAAAACTCCCCGGATTCAGCCGGGTCACGCGCCGCTTCATAGCCGGCGAGAACATTGACGACGCGATCGCGGCCATTCTGGAACTCAACCAGGCGGGTATGGCGGCCACCTTCGACCATCTGGGCGAAAGCACAACGTCGCGAGCCGAAGCCGAATCCGACGTACGCGAGTACCTGCGCGTTTTGGATCGCGTCGAAAATACCGGCGCCGATTCCAATATCTCGGTCAAACTTACCCAACTGGGATTGGACATTGATAAAGATTATTGTTTGCGGAACGCGCGCCGGATTGTTGAGGCGGCCAAACGCCACGGCAACTTCGTGCGAATTGACATGGAGGATTCGTCGAAGACCGACGCCACGCTCGACATCTTTAAACGGCTTTACGGCGAATACGGCAATGTCGGCATCGTCCTGCAGGCTTACCTTTACCGCACTGAGAAGGACGTGGACGACGCGCTGGCGATGGGCGCGCGCATACGGCTGTGCAAGGGCGCTTACAAGGAGCCCGCGGAAGTCGCTTTTCCCGAAAAGAGCGAAGTGGACGCGAACTACGTCAGGCTGATGAAAAAGCTGCTCAAGAGCGGCGTTTATCATGGCATCGCCACGCACGACGAGAAAATGATCGCCGCGACCAGGGAGTTCGCCGCCGGCGAGGGCGTTTCAAAAGACGCGTTTGAGTTCCAGATGCTTTACGGCATACGGCGCGATTTGCAATTAAAGCTTTCAAGCGAAGGCTATCGGATGCGAATCTACGTCCCATACGGCGAACACTGGTACCCGTATTTCATGCGCCGATTGGCCGAGCGGCCGGCGAACGTCTGGTTCGTGCTGAAGAATTTGCTCAAGGGGTAAAAATCAGCCGCGAATGAACACGAATATTCACGAATGATACGCCTTTCATTCGTGAATATTCGTGTTCATTCGCGGCTGGTTTTCTCTTCTTGAAAGTTATAGTCAGTTCAGCTTCTCCAAGTCCTTCACCACATCTTCGGGCTTCCAGTCGTTGCCGCGATAGACTTTGGCCACCTTGCCGTCGGGCGTGATGATGGCGGTGCGCAATCCGTGGATGATCTGATCCTTCTCCTGCCAGTAGTTCAATCCGAAAAACTGCGCGACGCTCTTGATCTGTTCGGGGCTGCCGGTGGCGAACTCCCAACGCTTGAATCCTTCTTTCTCCGAAACGGCATGACGCGCGCCGTAGTCGCGAAGCACGTTCGGTTTGTCGTAATCAGGATCGACGGTGATACTGAGCAGACGCGTCTTGTCGCGCAGCGCGGGCTTGTTTTGCAATTCGTGATTGATCGCCGTGAAGTTCTGAGTCATGAGCGGGCAGTAATCGGGCAGCGGGCATCGCGTGTAGATGAAGGTCAAAATCAGCGCCTTCCCGCGATATTGTTTGAAGCTGATCTTCTTGTTGTCCTGATTGACCAGAGTGAAATCGGGGGCCTCGGTCCCTGCCGCCGGTTCGACGCCGCTCTCTTCGGCGTTGCTTACGAGGTTCGGATCGACGACGGTGGAAACCACCGGGTTTTCAAGCCACGAGCGGCCCTGATCGACCACCAGCGTGGCCTGAATCTGCGCGCCGGGTTTCAATTCCGAATAAACCCAATCTTCGAGCAGCGTGAACGGCATGGTCATCGCCTCCATGTAGCCCTTGATCTCCTCATGCGCGATCGTCACCTGGTGTTCGGATTTGTTCGCGGAAACGACCTTGCCTTTGACTTCGTACCGCTGAGCGGCGTTCGAGGCTTCAGGGGATTTGACAGGCGTCGAACTGCAGGCGGAAGCGATCAGGCTAAAGACCAATACAGAATAGAGAATAAACTTATATTTCATTGTTTTCTCCAGGTTTTATGGCGCTTCGTTGATTTTCATTTCAACGCGCGGGAAATGTCGGTCAGTGAGACGGCATTCTACATCATCACGGAAGCTGATTGCGTGGGAGAGAAGGCTTGGAGAACACAAAAAGCGCAAAAGAAGAAACGCAAAAAACACAAAGAAACATTACTGATAGTTTACGCTTTTTGCGTTTCTTCTTTTGCGCTTTTTGTGTTCCTCTTCATCTTTTCTTTTAAGAGTCGCTACGGACGAGCTTTCCGCCCGGCGTCACACGGAACTTCACGCCGCGCCATTCGATCTTATCTCCGGCCAGGCCGGCCGCCCAGACGCCGAACGCGATCAGATCGCGAACCGGCGCGAGCCAGAAATATCGCGCCAGCGCGCGGTCTTTCAACCCGTACACGCCGA
This sequence comes from Blastocatellia bacterium, assembly GCA_036274535.1. Classification (GTDB taxonomy): domain Bacteria; phylum Acidobacteriota; class Blastocatellia; order RBC074; family RBC074; genus JAJVID01. The sequence goes on along the minus strand of DASUFM010000645.1, from coordinate 1,031 downwards.
CGACGAAAAGAGGCAGGAATCTGGCCACGATAGTCAGGGCCAACAGCCACAACGCGAAGCCTGAAAAGCCCCAGGCCAGCGCCGCGGTCAAAGCAGCGGCCACGCCATGAGTCATGATCATTCCCCGATAGCCCCAGGGCCGCGAGACTCGCACCGTCCGCGCCCATCGCACCTGATGTCTCAACATCGCCGCGAATGTGTCGGGGGCGGAAACATGTTCGACCACATAGTCCGAGATGACGACTTCCAGTCCTTCCTTCGCCGCATGATTGCCGAGCAGGAAATCGTCGGCCAGATAATCGGCCAGGGCGGGGAATCCGCCGATGCGCTCCAGCGTCTCGCGCCGCATCGCGATGGTCGAACCGAACGCGAACTTTACGCCCTGCAGCGCGCGCGCCGAACAGACGTCGGGGCCGAAGGTCGCCGAGACGCCGATGTTTTCCAACAATCCCGCGAAGGTCTTCGCGTTAGTCCCGCGATAGAGGCAGGTCACCATCCCGACTTGCGGCCTGTCAGTTCGTGGACGCAGCGGGGCGATTACGCGGCGCAGATAATCGGGCTCGACGCGAATGTCGCTGTCGGCGATCAGCAACACGCCATGCTTCGCTTTCGCGTACATGTTTTGCAGGTTGGAGACCTTGGCGTTATGGCCGAACTCGTCCGGCGAGACTACGAGTTCGATGTCGCGCCCGGGAAAATCGGCCATCAAACGGCGGATAATCGGAATTGCCGGGTCTCTCTCTTCGCGCAGGCCGAAAATGATCTGATATTCGGGATAGTCCTGCCGGAGGAAACTCGCGAAATTTTCATAGGCCTCGTCGTCGGCGCCGCGGACCGGTTTGAAGATCGTCACCGGCGGCGCGTAGTTCAATCCGAGCGCGCGCTGCCGGCGCCGGTCGGCGAACCAGAGAAAACCGGCCACAACCGCAATTATGTAGTAAACGATCGCGGCGATCGCGCAGGCCAGCGACAACGCGCGCAACGCGAACAACGCCCGAAACGCGACGGGCGCCGCAGCCTGATTGACCATC
>DASUFM010000644.1:0-3579 GCA_036274535.1 Blastocatellia bacterium | reverse complement strand
TTTCGACGTTCGTGATGGTCGGGCAGGCTTTGGCCGCTTCTATATTGAATTTCAGCCTGGCGGTCCTGACGGCGGGGAAGCGCAGGATGCGCTTGTAGCCTATGGTTGTTTGCCGCGCAATGGATTCCCAGCCTGCCCCGTTCCAGATTTCCAGCGAAAACTTTCTGACCCGCTGGCCGAGCGCGATGTTTTCCTGCGCCAGGAAAGTGTTGAACTCGACCTCTCGCCCGAAATCGAGTTCAAGGGAGGCCGCGGTCACGCCGTCATCGGCCGCCCAGTAAGTGGCGGCGTTTCCGTCAATCGTCTTTTCAGCGTTGAATCGAGCGTCATTTCCGCGAACATTGGTCGCCTTGATTCCGCCTTTCGCCAGATTTTCTTTAAAAGCTTCGTCGCGGGCGCGTTTGAATTCCATCAACCGCCGCTCGTCGTTTTCGTTGACCAATCCCCGGCGGTCGACGCCGATGTTTAGCAGCAGATTGGCGTTGCGGCCGACCGAGCCGTAGTAGATGTCCATCAACTGCTCGACCGATTTCAGCCTGTCGTCTTCGTTGGCGTGATAGAACCAGCCCGGGCGGATAGAAACGTCGCATTCGGCCGGAAGCCAGACGGTTCCGTTTTCATCGCCTACGTTCAAAGCCTTCTCGTCGGCGAAACCGGGGAAGGTCCCTTCATTGTCGCGCGGCGACCAGTTGGTCTCGCCCGCGAATCCACGCTCGTTGCCCACCCATCGTATGTCCGGGCCCGCGTCGCTGAAGATCAGAGTGTTGGGCTGCAGACTCCTGATCGTTTCGAAGAAGCCGTGAAAATCGTAAACCATGCGCTTCTTGCCGTCGTTCGCCCCGTCGAGCCACGATTCGAAGAGTTCCCCGTATCCGGCGCCGATCTCGCGCCATTGATCCTTGAAGACGCGGTTGTATTTCGGCGCGCCGTAAAGCGGATGATTGCGGTCCCACGGCGAAATATAGACGCCGAATTTCAGTCCGTATTCCCTGCAGGCTTCCGACAATTCCTTCAACACGTCGCCGCGCCCTCCGCGCCATTTCGAGTTTTTGACCGAATACTCGGTCGTGTTCGACGGCCACAGGCAGAATCCGTCGTGATGTTTCGCCGTGATGATGATCCCTTTCATTCCGGCGTCTTTCACCACGCGCGCCCATTGCCGGCAATCGAGCGCGGTCGGATTAAAATTGTCGGGATGCGCCCGCCCTTCGCCCCATTCGTGATCGGTGAAAGTGTTCATGCCGAAATGTATGAACGCGTAATATTCCAGTCGCTGCCAGGCCAGTTGCGCCCGCGTCGGCGCCGGCGCGACGGGCGAAGGCGGAGCGACTTTCGTCGCAAGGGCGAACGGAACAGAGAGCAAAAAGATTGTGCAGGTAAGTAGAGAAGTTTTCATGTTTGATTATTTAAACCGCCGAGGTCGCAAAGGAACGCAGAGAAAGATAAGCAGGTCGCATATATTTTGGGCGCGAATGATTTCAGCCACGAATGAACACGAGATTGCCTGCGATCCATACGGAAGCGATGCCGCGTGTGTTTCGGATGTCTTTCAACGGGTCTCGCTCCAGGACGACGAAATCGGCCCACGCGCCTTTCGTAATCGCGCCGATCCCATCAACACGGAGCGCGCGAGCGGCTTCGCTTGTCGCGGAACGAATAATCTGCGCCGGCGTGAGTCCGGCGTCGGCCATCATTTCCATTTCCATGTGTTCGAAATAGCCTTCGAACCGGTTGGCGAAAGCTCCGGAATCGGTTCCCATTACGACCAGGAGTCCGGCGTCGGCCGCTTTTTTGAGATTTCGCATCGCGACCGCGAGCGCCGCCTTGTAGCGTTGGGCCGTTACTGATTTCTTCATCGCTTCCTGGCGCTGCGGCTCCTGCAACCGGGCAACCACATCGCGGTCGGCTTCGCGCAGGAATAAAGGATCGGCGAAAAACGACGGCGTGGATTCATATACGAAGGTCGACAGCTCGCGCGTCAGCGTGGGACAGTAGGGAATATCGCGCTTTTTCATCAGCGAGATGAATTCGTCGTCGATCTCTCTGTCGCGCACGCTATGCGCGATGAAATCGACGCCGGCGCGGAGCAGATCCTTCGCGTCTTCGAGATAAAAAATATGGGCCGCGACGCGAAGTCCGCGCTGACGAGCTTCATCAATGATCGCGCGATAGACTTCGGGCGCCATCTTCGTCGACGCGCCAAGGTTGTCGTCGACGCGAATCTTGATGATGTCTGGTTTTGTGGCGGCGACGCGAGCGATCATTTGCCTGGCTTCTTCCGGCGTTTTGCCAGTGATGATGTTTCCGGCCAGGTAGATTCGCGTCCGATCCAGCGACGTAGAGTCCTGCTCATAGCGCAATTTGAAGGCAGGTTCCTTCTCTCCGCCGAGGCTCAGGACGGTCGTGACGCCGTAACGCGCGAATACTCCGAGCTGGCGCAAAGTGTTTTCGGCAGTGTAAGCGGGAGGCCGCAAGCCTTGAACGTCGGAAACGTGCGCATGCGCCGAGATCAGGCCGGGAATGATGAATTTGCCAGCCAGGTTGATTGTTTGGGCGCCGGCGGGAATCTTAATTTTTGAAGCCGGCCCGACCGCTTCCACTTTGCCGTCGCGCACGATCAGCGCGGCGTTTTCGACGGCGAGCTTCCCGGCGCCGTCAATGATATTCGCGCCTATATATGCCTTCACGCCGGCTGAACCAGCCGATTGCGCCGTCGAAGTCCGGCGCGTTCCTGACCCGGCGAGACCGGCGCAGGCCAACGACAAACAAAGGCCGGCCAATAAATTTTTGACTCTCATCATCGCTCCTTTAAATGAAACGCTTTCAAGTTGAGGCTGAATTGGTTCATACTCCGGCGCCTGACCTGCTTTTAGCAAGCGTCGAGGAAGGCTCGAACGTAAATACCAGACAGGCCAAACAGAATGGATCTATGAACCCTTTCAATCTCCCCAACCTCGAATTTCTCCTCTTCTATATTTGTTTCAGCGTTGTCGTCATCATTGCGATGGTCCTCTTCCGTAACCTGGCCGAGTCCGGAGACCCGCCGAAGATGGATTTAAGCGACCCCTATCTGATCGCTTATTTGCGTGGTGGCGAGAATGAAGCTGTGCAAGTGGCTGTGATCTCGCTTATGGATCGTAGAATTTTGGCGCCGCAAGGCCAGAAAATCAGCCGAACCCATAAGGCGCCGAACCCTGAGGAGCTACACCCGATTGAATCCGAGGTGTTGAAAAAGTTCTCCATTCCGCGCGTACCCGCTGACATCTTTAGATATCATGACCCCCAATTGCGGTCTCTGCTGGACCCTTACAGTGAGAAACTGCAACTTGCGGGGTTGATCTCCAATAGCGATATACGCCGGGCGCGGATCAGACGGCTGGTGATAACGACAATCATCCTGGGCCTCGTCGCAATGATCAAAACCGTAAAAAATCCTTACGATATACCATTCCGCCTTATGTTTTTAATGGCGGTCGTAGCGATGGTCATCGCAGGCTATTGCTCCTTCCCGCGTTTGACCACTCGTGGCAAGAGGACGCTGGCGGACATCAGGAATCTGTACTCAGGATTGCGAACCCA
>DASUFM010000643.1:0-7012 GCA_036274535.1 Blastocatellia bacterium | reverse complement strand
AGAGTGCGAAAGTTTCCAGGCCGAAATCAGGTTGACCGCCAGCCCGCCCATCGAAATCCAGATCAGAGTCCAGCCCTGCACGGCCTCGGGGTTGCGCAGCCGGCGATACGCCTCGACGCAGATCAGGATCGACAGCACGATCAATGTCACGCCGTTCGCCAGCGCCGCGAGAATCTCCAGCCGGTAAAAGCCGTATGTTTTGCGCGGCGTCGCGGGCCGCGACGCGAATCTGACCGCGAATAACGAAAGCGTAAGCGCCGCCACGTCGGTGAACATGTGCCCCGCGTCGGAAAGCAGCGCGAGACTGTTGGCGAGATAGCCTCCGATGGCTTCGGCCAGCATGTAACCGAACGTCAACGCAAGAACGATCAGGAGCGTGCGCTGCGAAGCCTCTCGCGTATGGTCGTGAGCGCGCCCGTCACGACGCGTATGATGCGGGTGATCGTGATGCCCATGATGGTGATGATGCGCGTGACTAACCATCGCCGGGCAATTCCTCGTAATAACGCTCGCCCGCGCAAGCGCGGCAAAGCGTCCTGCCGCCGCGCGCTATCTCCCGGCTGTCGTTCACGCCTTCGCCGCATTCGTCACAGATCACACGCGAGAGAGGATGACCCGGACGGTCGGCGTCAGGAAGATTCACGCGAACGCGACGCCAGGAAAAGAGTCTCCCTTCGGGCAAGGTCTTGTAGGCCTCAAGTTGTTGTTCTTTTTTGGTCGGCAAATGAGTGAAGAGTTCTTTCGCCAGATCGCGCGAAGATTCCAGCGCGACGACGCGCACGGCTTCGTTGGTTTCGGTGTTGAGAAATGTCGCCGCAAGTTTGCCGAAATCGCGATGCTTCAGCGTCCGCCTGCCCAGCCGGCACCCCGTGACCGTATTAATGGCGTCAGCCGCGCAACGATCGATCTCCACGAAAACGATCAGCCGTTTGCCGGCTTTCGGCTCTTCTATCCCAACCAGACGGCATCCGAGCATGGCCATCCGCACTCCGAGCGCCTGTCCGGGACACATATGGCCATGATTCTTTTCGGCTTCGGCGAGATATTCGATCAGGGTTTTCATAAGACTTATAGGACCTATACGTCCTATTTCAATATAGCAAATAAGGCCTTCGCCGTTCAGCGAATTCTTTCTCTCCGGCTTGCCACGACTCCGCGATATCTTCAATGGAAATTCCGCTTTCAATCTGCTCGCGCAACTTCTTCGTTCCCGCGATCACATCGAACGGCAAACGGTCGTGGACGTATTCGTAAGGCGGCGATTGCCATTGGAAATCATCCGGGTAGAGATCGTGAAAGGCCTTGATCAACGCGATGCCGGTAATGACTGGTTTGAAAGCTTCCCGATCGAGCGGGTGAATTTGAACTCCGTGGCAGATAGACCCGGCGTGTTTTTGAAAGGCCGGCAAAAAGCTGTGCGGTCGGAAATGGACGCCAGGCAGTCCCAGTCCATTGAGGTGTTCGGCCACTCGATACGAATCGGCGTAAGGCGCGCCGTTGAACTCGAAGGGCCTGGTTGTGCCTCGGCCTTCACTGATCTTCGTCCCTTCGACATAGACGGTCCCGGGATAGACTATAGCCGTCTCCGGAATCGGAATGTTGGGCGACGGGATCACCCAGGGCGCGTCTGTGTCGTTAAACCAGAATTCCCGTTTGTAACCGCGCATCGGCGCGACTTCCAGATCACAGCCGATTTTGAACTCTTCATTGAACATTAGCGCAAGTTCGGCGATCGTCATCCCGTGCCGCATCGGAATTGGAAACATGCCGACGAATGACTCATGCCCCGGCTCCAGGACGGCGCCTTCGACTTCCAGCCCGGCGACCGGATTGGGACGATCGAGCACGATGAAGCGTTTGCCGAATTCGCGCGCGGATTCCATCGCCAGCGCCATTGTGTAAATGAACGTGTAGACGCGCGTGCCCACGTCCTGAAGATCGAAGACCAGCGCGTCCACATCGCGCAGCATCTCTTCAGTAGGCTTGCGAAACTCGCCATAAAGCGAATGAGCCATTACGCCCGTGCGCGGATCGCGGAACCCTTCCCATTCAATCATATTGTCCTGCGTCTCACCACGAATCCCATGCTGAGGCCCAAAAAGGGCCGTCAGGTTAATGCCGGAATGGCCGTGAAACAGGTCCGCGGCGTGCCGTAAGTCATGATCGACTGAAGCCGGGTTGCAAATTAATCCGACGCGCGATCCGCTGACGAACGAATATTTGTCCGCCAGCAAAATCTCCAATCCGAGCGCGATCTTGTTCTTCATAAGATGAGTATCCGACGATGTGAAAACAACTGTCAACGGACGGCGTCTTGAGCCACTCTGCTTCTCTCGGATATAATGCGCCCATACAATTCCGGCGTTTATCTCACTCCCGCTATTCAATCCCGCAACAATCCCGGTTTGCGAATTACCTCCCCAGGTAAGCCATCGCTCAGGCATTGGCAAGGAGGATAAATATATATGCTGCGTCGTCTATCATTGACCGTAGCGCATTTGTTGTTGTTGGCTTTGCTGGTTAATCGGATCAATGGACAGGAAACACGACCGCGAAAAGTCGGAAGCGCTCAGTGGCGGGCCAATTTTTCGGGTCTGATCACATCTCGTTTATCAATAAAGGAGCTTGAACAATGGAAGGAGATCGAGCGCATCGTGTTCGCCGAAGATGCTGATCGGCGCCCGCTGTATCCCAAATTGCGCGATCTGTGGAAACGGGTCGAAACCAGCGGACACGCCGTCTTCATTGAAATCGCGTCTTCGACAAGAACTTCGACCTCCACCGCGGGGAGTTTCGTCATCGAGCGCTTCGATCCGAAAGGCGAAAAGCACGTCGCCGCAATCAGACTCAATCTATCGAACATCGACCAGGCCGCCGTCAGCCCTGGTTCCGCCAGGGATAACGGATTCATTCCATTCCAGGGGCTGTCCAAAAAGGAGCGATACGTCGAAGTGCTCGGCCACGAAATGGGCCACGCCGTCGACATCCTGAGTGATCTGGAGCGCGCCGGAAAAGTCGAAGAGATGGTCGAAAAAACCAATGAGATATTGCTCTCATGGCGCCAAAACCGGATAAATTCCCTGGGGCCTGAAATAAATCGGCGGCTTTCCCGGCGCGACGAGCTGTTGAAGGATCTTGAAGAGAAGGCCGAAGAGACGGAATACGCCGTCTGGCAGGAGTTGATTGCAGGGAAACAGAGGAAATAGGACAAATAGGACATACAAGGCAATTTCGGTGTGAGTGTTCAGCCGATCCGTTTTAGCCACGAATGAACACGAATGGGCGCCAATCTCTTTCTTGATCTCGCTGATCCGTCATTCGTGAATATTCGTGTTCATTCGTGGCTGAACTTCTTAATCCGGCGGTCCTGAACATTGAAGTCGAAAATGCTGTAGGTATGTCCTATTTGTCTTGTCTGTCCTATTTATGCCGGCAACGCAAAAAATGTAATTCCCAAAATCGCATAAACCGCGAGGAGTAAAACACCCTCCATCCAGTTCGACTCGCCGTCCTGGGCGATCAAGGTGACGATCGCGACTGAAACGCCGATGGCGACGACCTCCAATGGCGTGAAGAGCAGATTCATGGGCGGCCCGAACAGATAACTGGCGAAGACCAGGACCGGCGCGACGAACAATGCGACCTGCATGCTCGACCCGATGGCGATGTTGAGCGCGAGATCCATTTTGTTTTTCAGCGCGACCAGCACGGCCGTCGAATGCTCCGCCGCGTTGCCTATGATCGCGACCACGATCACGCCGACGAAGACTTCGGTCAGCCCAAGTGTCTTCGAAGCCTCTTCGACAGCGCCGACCAGAAACTCGCTCATCACGGCGACCAGCGTCGTGGCGATCAGCAGGGTGGCGATTGATTGTTTTTTACTCCAGCCATGGGTGCCGATCGCCTCCTGTTCATCTTTTTTATCAATGCCGCCCGTGTACAGGTGCGAATGCGTGCGGAGAGTGAAGATCAGGCTCAGGACGTAGGTGATGATCAAAACGACGGCGATCTCCAGGCTTAAATCCTGTTCATGAACGTCCGACTTGCCCTGAATGATGATGTGAAACACCGCCGGCATCACCAGCGCGATGGCTGATAGTCCGAGCATGGTCGAACCGATCATCGCCGCGGTTTTGTTAAAAACCTGTTTGGGATATCTCAAACCTCCCATCAGGATGCTCAGCCCCAGCACCAGCAGGACGTTTCCGATGATCGAACCGGTGAGCGACGCTTTGACGACGTCGAACAGTCCCTTTCGCAAAGCCATCAGCGCGATAATCAGTTCGGCGGCGTTGCCGAAGGTGGCGTTGAGCAATCCTCCCAGGCCTTCGCCCAGCTTTTCCGAGAGATGTTCGGTCGCGCGCCCCATCCACCCGGCCAGGGGAATGATTGCAAGCCCTGAGGCGGCGAAGACCAGAATCGGGTTCGCATGCGCAAGCTCCAATATGACGGCGATGGGCACGAACATGAGGAGCATATTGAGGAGGTTTTCCGGCGCAAACAATTTTTTCAGCATATTGATTGGTGTGTGTGAGTTTCAGGCGTCGATTAAGTGAGCGGCGATTATAGGAACCAAACTCGAGTTAGTAAAACACTTCCGCCCTATTTTGCCCTGTCTCGCCCTATCTTTTTGAATATTTCTCAGGCCATGCCCTGCGCGCATCAACTTTCACACGATGGATTTGTTTGTTAAGCTTTCCGCGCCAAATCCGTTCGATGAACGAATAAGGGGTTAATTATTAAAGGAAGAATATCATGGAAAAATTCTCAGGCGTTATTTCTCGCTTAATTGTGTCCGCTTTCTGCCTGGCTTTATTAATTCCAGCCGCGCAATCTCAAACCAGGAGACCGTCGACGCGGAAAACCGCCGCCGGTAAATTTGTGCGGATTCCCGCCAGAACAGAAATGAAGATTCGATTGGAAAATGAGATCGACAGCAAGGAATCGAGAGACGGCGATCGTTTCACCGCCACAGTATTATCGCCGGTTCGTTATGCCGACGCGACCATAGAGGGCCACATCGCCAGAATCAACAAATCCGGCAAGCTCTCAGGCAAAACCGAGTTGGCGCTCACGTTCGACCGTATCCGGTTGAGAAACGGCCGGAGCGGGCGAATGGCCGCTCAAGTGGTGAGAGTTTACGGCGAAGATTCGGTCGAAAAGGTCGACCGGGAAGGCAACATCGAAAGCGACGGCAGAGGTAAAACGACCGCCGTCCGCACCGGCGGCGGCGCCGCCCTGGGCGCGATCATCGGCGGCATCGCCGGCGGCGGCAAAGGCGCGGCCATCGGCGCGGCCATCGGCGCGGGCGCCGGCGCGGCCTCGACCGCAATTCAAGGCAGCAGCAAAGTGAAACTCGAACGCGGGACTGAAATTCTGATCAAGACAACCCGCTAGGCGCCGAAGATGGAAGATCGAGGATGGAGGATCGAATATGGCGATCTTCCATCTTCCATCTTCCATCTTCCATCTTCCATCTTCCATCCCCAGATGAACTCTGAACGATATTCCCGCCAGATTCTCTTCTCCGGCATCGGCAAAGAAGGACAACGACGATTGGCGCAGAGCCACGCGGTGATCATAGGCTGCGGCGCGCTCGGAGCGATGCATGCCGAAATGCTCGCGCGCGCCGGCGTCGGACGGCTGCGTTTGATCGACCGTGATTTTATCGAGGAATCGAACCTGCATCGCCAGATAATGTTTGAAGAGCGCGACGTGGATGACAGATTGCCAAAGGCCGTGGCCGCGGCCGCCCGCGTCGCTCGCGTCAATTCGGAAATCGAAGCCGAGGCCGTGGTCAAGGACGTCAATTACACGAACGCCGAGGAGTTGATTCGCGACGCTGATGTCGTGCTGGACGGGACGGACAACTTCGAGGCGCGTTTTCTGATCAACGACGCGGCGGTGAAATCGGGCAAGACCTGGATATACGGCGCGGCGGTCAGTTCTTACGGCGCCCAGATGACGATTCGCCCCGGCGTTACGCCATGTTTGCGATGCATATTTCCGGATATGCCGGCGCCCGGGACTTCGCCTACCTGCGACACGGCCGGAGTCATTTTACCGATCATCGCCCAGGTCGCCGCGCATCAGGTGGCGGAGGCGTTGAAGATTCTCACCCATCAGTTCGATAAGCTTCACGGCTCGCTGCTGCAATTCGACCTCTGGCAAAACACTTCCACGAAGCTCAGGCTGAGCGAACGCTCGGAAGACTGTCCCGCCTGCAGGCGGGGACGCTACGATTTCCTAACCTCGCAGGTTGGACAATTCGTCACAACTCTGTGTGGGCGCAACGCGGTTCAAATCTCTCCATCTACCGGGGCTACCGGGGCTACCGGGGCGACTGGCGCTCAGGTCGATTTCGCCGAACTCGCCGGGCGAATGCGCGACGCGGGCGAGGTGAGTTACAATCGTTTTTTGTTGAAATTCAAATCGGGCGAGCATGAGCTCACAGTCTTCCCCGACGCCCGCTGCATCATTAAAGGCACAGACGATCCTAATGTGGCGCGATCAATTTATGCCCGCTACATTGGAGCCTGACAATTGCGGATTGCGGATTTTTAAAGTGAATTGAAGGCATAATGAACAAACCAGAGAATGGCGAAAAGAATAATCCGATTGTGGGAAGAGGCAATCCGCAATCCGCAATCCGCAATCCGCAATCGAAAGGTCCGCAGTCCGCAATCATCGTCCCTGCATCGACCTCCAATCTCGGCGCAAGCTTCGACACCTGCGGGCTGGCCCTTTCGCTCTACCTGCGAGTCGAAGCGGAGCCGCGCGAACGGGGTTTCGAGATTATCCTGACCGGCGAAGGCGCCGAGAAATTACCGCTCGATGAATCGAACCTGATCGTTCGCGCCGCGCTGCACACCGCCAGGCAGCGCAGGCGGGAAATTTCCGGCGCCAGATTGCGCATAGACAACCAGATTCCGTTATCGCGCGGCCTGGGCAGCAGCAGCGCCGCGATCATCGCCGGCATTTCGATTTACGAGGCTCTGTCGGGTGAGCGTTT
>DASUFM010000642.1:0-19028 GCA_036274535.1 Blastocatellia bacterium | reverse complement strand
TAATTGAGCGAAGGAGATAGTCGCTATGAAAACACTCTGGAACGACGTCCGCTACAGTTTGCGAATGTTGTTAAAGAAGCCGGGCTTCACTTTGACCGCGGTCATTACGTTGGCGCTGGGCATCGGCGCGACCAGCGTGATCTTCAGCTTCGTCAACGGCGTTTTGTTGCGCCCGTTGCCGTATCCGGATTCCGAGCGACTCGTCGTCGTCGGGGAGACCGCGCCGAAACGCGGGGTCGCATTGATGGGGATTTCACCACCCAATTTCCTCGACTGGCGGGAACAGAACCGGTCCTTCACGGGCATCGCGACATATTACGAGAATAGTTATGCATTGACCGGCAGCGGCGAGGCTGAACAGGTTTCCGCCGCGAACATCTCTTACAACACTTTCCAGATTCTGGGCGTGTCGCCGATTCTGGGCAGGACCTTTACCGCCGAGGAAGATCGCCCTGGAAACGATCTGGTGGTCATTCTCGGTCATGGCTTGTGGAAGCGACGATTCGGCGCAAAGCCGGATGTCATCGGCAGGAAGATCACTCTCAGCAATCGCGAGCGCACGGTGATCGGCGTGATGCCTCCTGATTTCAGATTTCCTGAAGACGCTGACCTGTGGGTTCCAGTGGCGATCGATACGAGCGAATGGACTCGAAATGACCACGGCTGGGACGCGATCGCGCGATTAAAACCTGGCGTGACGCTGGAACAGGCGCGCTCGGATATGACATCGATCGCCCGCCGCATCGAGGAACTGAATCCGGTCACGAACGAAGGAATGGGCGTCGTTCTCATCCCGCTGCGCGACGGCCTGATCGACGGCGAATACCGCAGGGCGTTGTTGATTCTGATGGGAGTGGTCGGTCTGGTGTTGCTGATCGCATGCGTCAATGTGGCGAACCTCTTGCTGGCGAGGGCTTCGTCCAGGGCCAAGGAAGTCGCCATTCGAACGGCGCTTGGCGCGAGCCGATGGCGCGTCTTCCGGCAATTGCTGACGGAAAGCGTTGTGCTGGGATTGATGGGCGGCGCCCTGGGATGCGGGCTGGCGGGCTGGGGGATCGATCTTTTGTTGGCGGCGATCCCGATCGAGTTCCCGTTTTGGATGAAATTCAACCTCGATGGCCGCGTGCTCGGCTTCACCGCCGGCGTGACGCTGCTGACCGGTTTGATATTCGGCGCGGCGCCGGCGCTGCAGGCTTCAAAGGTTAATTTGAACGAAGCGCTCAAAGAAGGCGGGCGCAACGCATCGGGCGCTGGACGCCATCGGCTGCTGCGCTCGCTGGTGGTCGCTGAAGTGGCGCTCTCGCTCATCCTGCTGATCGGCGCAGGGTTGATGATGCATAGCTTTATGCGATTGCAACGAACCAGTCCGGGATTTAATCCGGAAAATACGCTTACGCTGCGCCTGAGTCTGCCTGGCGCGAAATACGACACGCCGGAGAAACGCCATGCGTTCTTCAACGAACTGCTCGAACGCGTTCGCGCATTGCCGGGCGTACAGGAAACTGGCGCGATAAACAGGATTCCGCTGGCTGGCGGTTATTGGTCGCGCAGTCTGACGGTGGAGGGCTTTCCGCTTCTTTCGGTGGCGCAGGCGCCGGAGGTCTATCATGCCGTGATCACCCCGAATGCCTTTCGCGCGATGGGCGTTCCGATTCTGATGGGACGTGATTTTACCGACGCCGATACGCGCGACTCTATGAAAGTCACGATCATAGACGAGCGGCTGGCGCGAGAATATTGGCCGAACGAAAGCCCGCTCGGAAAACGAGTCAGGTTCGGCCCGCCCGAAGACAACGAGCCGTGGCATACGATTGTCGGAGTCGTCGGCGCAGTGAGGCACGAAAGTCTGAACCTCGCGGGAAGAAAAGCCGTCTATCTGCCGCATGCGGAGGTCACGCTTAACGGCATGTCGCTGGCCGTTCGCGCCGCGAATCCCGAAAGTCTGGCGCCGGCGATTCGGGGACAGATGAAGACGATGGACCCGGATCTGCCGATAATCAGCATACGAACGATGACCGAAATCGTCTCCCGGTCAATATGGCAGCCACGCCTTTACGCCATCTTGTTTGGCGTGTTCGCCGCCGTGGCGCTCGCGCTGGCTTCGATAGGCGTCTATGGCGTAATGTCTTACTCGGTCTCCGAGCGCACGCGAGAGATCGGCATTCGCGTGGCGCTCGGCGCAGAGCGGCGCGATGTGTTGAAACTGGTAATCGCACAGGGAATGAAACTGGCCCTGATCGGCGCCTGCATCGGGCTCGGCGCCTCGCTGGCGCTGACGCGGCTGATGCAAAGCCTGCTGTTTGAAGTGAGCGCGACCGACCCAATGACCTTCGCCGGGTTGGCGGCCTTTCTCTCGATAGTGGCGCTGCTGGCCTGTTACATCCCCGCGCGACGCGCGACAAAGGTTGACCCGACGGTCGCGCTCAGGTGTGAGTGAATGTAAACAGCCAGGTGGCGCGAGTTGTTTACTCGCGCTTTCGGCCGTACCAGGCTGACGTTCCCTGGATTTCAGACGGCAGAATGAAGAGAGAATTAGTCACGCAGGTTCTCCACGGAAAAACCGTCCACAAAGATCACGAAGAGTCACAAAGGGAGAAACTCTTTGCGTTTCTTCGTGATCTTTGTGGACAGTTTTTATTCTTTTCCAGGGATTGTGGCGCTGACATGAGGCTCAACGGCCTTGTGGATCAATCCGCTTTGTTCGCTTGTGGGATTAATTCTTCCCATAATCGAACGCCTGTCGCTTCCGATATTTCATTCAATCTAGTAAACTCCACGCTTTCAGTCTCTTGCCATTGGCTAATGGCGGCACGGTATTTGAAAAGAGAGACAAGCGATGCCGGGAGTATCATTTCCAACATCAGCCTTTGACCAGGGAGAGAGTTATGCGATCGCTGTTTCAAGATATTCGTTACGGATGGCGGATGCTTCTGAAAAAGCCTGGGTTCACGATTGTCTCGGCGCTGGCGTTGGCGCTCGGCATCGGCGCCAACAGCGCGATTTTCAGCATCATCAACTCGATCCTGCTGAAGCCTCTGCCGTTCGATGACCTGGACCGGATCGTCGCGGTCTGGGAGAAGGCTCCTCAGGGCGGTGAGCGAAACTCAGTTGCGGTCGCCAATTACCTGGACTGGCGCGAGCAGAATAATTCGTTCGAGAGCCTGGCGATTTACAGGTACTGGAGCGCAAACCTCGGAAGCGTCGAACCGCCCGAGCGCGTGCGCGGCGTTCACGTTTCGCCGAACCTGCTCGACACTGTCGGAATAAAGGTCGCCCTGGGACGGAATTTCAGTCCCGATGAAAATCAACCGGGCAATTACCACGTCGTGATATTGACTCACGGATTATGGCAGCGGCTCTTTGGCGGGGACCCGAATGTTGTAGGCCGCACGGTCAGCGTCAACGGTGTCGCGCGCACGATCATCGGGGTTTTGCCGCCTAACGTGATCTATCCGCAGGGCGCCGAGATTCTGGCGCCGATGGCGATGAGGTCGGAAACGATTAGCGATCGCAACAATCACGAAAGCCTGGTGGTCGGTCGGTTGAAAGCGGGTGTCACAATCGGGCAGGCGCGATCCGATCTGGACGCGATCGCCAGGCGGTTGGAACAGCAATACCCGAACACGAACACCGGGCGAGGCGTGAGAGTTTTTCCGATTCTCGAAGACACAGTGCGCGAGTATAAAGGCATGGCGCTGATGACGATGGCTGTGGTCGCGTTCGTGCTGTTGATCGCCTGCGCCAATGTCGCCAATCTGACTCTGGCTCACGCGACGGGAAGAATGAAAGAGGTGGCGCTGCGGCTGGCGCTGGGAGCGAGCCGATGGAGAATCGTTCGGCAACTGTTGACTGAGAGCGTCATCCTGGCGGTGATTGGGGGCGCAATCGGCGTTCTGCTGGCCGGGTGGGGAGTCGAGGCTTTCAAGATCACGCTGCCTGAGGAAGCGCCTGGTTTAATGCCCGGCTACCATCATCTCGGCGTCAATTCGCGCGTGCTCTTTTACACGCTGATCGTTTCCGTCGGCGCCGGAATCTTCTTCGGCCTCGCGCCGGCTATTCAGGCCTCGAAGCCTGATTTGAACGAAACGTTGAAAGATGGCGGGGGTAAGACGTCGGGCGGCAGGCCTCATCGCCTGCGCGCCGCGCTGGTCGTGGCTGAAATCGCCATGTCGCTCATGCTGCTGGCCGGCGCCGGGTTGTTGATGAAAAGCTTTCTTGCGATTTTGAAAGTAAACACGGGCATCAATCCCGACAACGTTCTGACGATGGGAATTACGCTACCCTTCGCCAAATACGAAGACGATGCGCGACGCCTCACGTTTTACGACGAGTTGTTGCGCCGCGCGCGGAGTTTGCCGGGAGTCGAATCGGCGGCGATGGTCGATAAACTGCCGATGGGCCAGAGCGATTCGACGTCCAGTTTCCAAGTCGAAGGCGTCCCTGAGCCGCTGCCCGGACAGGAATTCGAAGGGGGACATCGAGTCTGCACGCCCGGTTATTTCAAAACGATGGGCATCACCATAGTCCGGGGCCGCGAGTTCACCGAAGCCGACACAGCCGATTCGCATCGCGTGGTCATCGTCAACGAGACTCTGGCGAAGCGCTTCTGGCCGAATGGCGACGCGCTCGGCAAGCGCCTTCGCGTCGGCGGCTCCCTGTGGGAAATCGTCGGCGTCGCCGGCGACGTGAAGCCTCAAATAGTCATGCCGATGAGGCTGGATTTTTACGCGCCGCTGGCGCAGCAAACGCCGGAGACGATGGCGCTGGTCGCGCGAGCGGGATCGCAGCCGCTCGCATTGGCGGCCCCGATCCGCCGCGAGATTCAGGCGATTGACCGCGACCAGCCGGTCTTCGAAATCAAAACGATGGTCCAGGTGCGCGACCGAATGGTCATGCCTTTCCGGGTTCTCGGAACGCTTCTGAGCGCCTTCGGAATATTCGCGTTGATCCTGGCCGCGACCGGAATTTACGGCGTGATGGCTTACGCGGTCTCGAAGCGCACACGCGAAATAGGCGTCCGTATGGCGCTGGGCGCGCAACGCGGTGACATCCTGAAACTGTTTGTCATCGGGCAGGGAATGTGGGTGACCGCGATCGGAATGATTATCGGACTGGCCGGCGCCGTCGGGCTGGCGCGGGTGTTGAATGGCGTTTTCTTCGGCATGGTCGCAATCGAGTGGACGACTTTCGCCGGCGTCACGTTGTTGATGGCCGGCGTATCATTGTTGGCTTGTTACATCCCGGCGCGACGGGCGTCGAAGGTCGATCCGATGGTCGCGCTGCGCTATGAATAAAGCGTTCGTAGTTCCGCCTTCAGGCGCTTGTTCGTAGTCCCGCCTTTAGGCGGAATAGTTTGGCCTCACAGAATTGATCTTTACCTGAAGCTTCCGCCTGAAGGCGGGACTACAAACTGTTTTTCTAAGGAGTCTTGGCTATGATCAGAATGGAAAATATTGAGAAGTTCTATCCGCAGGGAGTCCAGAAGTATTACGTCCTGCGCCGCATCACGCTCGAAATCAAGGAAGGCGAGTTCGTTTCCATTATGGGTCCCTCGGGCGCCGGCAAATCGACGCTGCTGCACATTATGGGAATGCATGATTCGGGCTGGAGCGGCGAGTTTTACTTTCTGGAACAGCCGATCCATAAGATGAGCCCTAAGCAGCGCGCCGAGACACGCAACAGGAACATCGGCTTCGTCTTTCAAAGCTATCACCTGCTGGATCACCTTACGGTATACGAGAACCTGGAAATTCCGCTCTCTTACCGCGACGTCAAAAAATCGGACCGGCAGGGAATCGTCGGAGACATCCTGGACAAATTTCAGATCGTAGGCAAAAAGGACCTCTATCCGAATCAACTCTCCGGCGGGCAGCAGCAATTGGTCGGCGTGGCGCGGGCGGTGATCGCGAAGCCGAAGATGATCCTGGCCGACGAGCCTACCGGCAACCTGCATTCATCGCAGGGCAAAGAAATCATGGAATTGTTCAGGCAGTTGAATGAGCAGGGAACGACGATTGTGCAGGTGACGCATTCGGAGCAAAACGCCTCTTACGGCAACCGCATCATCAATCTGGCCGACGGATGGCTGGTGAAGTAGGCAGGTATGAGATCATCTAATCCCAAAGTTTTAATCGCCGACGATCAACATGACGTGATCGAGGCGTTGCGCCTGCTGCTCAAGGGCGAAGGCTTTCAGATAGACACGGCCGCTTCGCCTGACCAGATCATGTCGTCCATCGAGTCGCGTGATTTCGACGTGGCGTTGATCGATCTTAATTATACGCGCGACACCACGTCGGGCCAGGAAGGGCTCGATCTGCTGACGCGGATGAGCGCCGTCGATTCGACGCTGCCGGTGGTCGTGATGACCGCCTGGGGGAGCGTCGATGTGGCGGTCGAGGCGATGCGCCGCGGCGCTCGCGATTTCGTTCAGAAGCCTTGGGAGAACGAAAGGCTGCTTTCGATCCTCTGGACGCAGGCCGAACTGAGCAGGGCGCTGCGCAAAGGGCTGCGGCTCGAAGCGGAGAACCAGTTGCTTCGCAATCAGGGCGGCGCCAACCTGATCGCCGTGGCGCCCACGATGCAGCCGGTGCTTCAGATGATCACGCGCGTCGGCCCATCGGACGCCAACGTCCTGATCACCGGCGAGAACGGAGTGGGCAAGGGCGTCATCGCGCAGGCCCTCTATTCGATCTCACACCGCGCCAACCGCCCGCTGGTCACGGTCAACGTCGGCGGCCTGCCTGAAGGCGTCTTCGAAAGCGAGCTGTTCGGCCACATCAAGGGCGCGTTCACCGACGCCAAGATAGATCGTGTGGGCCGCTTCGAAATGGCCGACGAGGGCACGCTCTTCCTGGACGAGATCGCGAACATCTCTCTGCCCCAGCAGGCCAAGCTGCTCCGAGTGCTCGAAACCGGCGAGTTCGAGCGTGTCGGATCGTCGAAGACGCGCAAGGTCAACGTGCGGATCATCTCCGCCACCAACGCCGACCTGCATGGCGAAGTAGCCGCCGGCCGTTTCCGCCAGGACCTGCTTTTCCGCCTGAACACTGTCGAAATCCGCGTTCCCGCGCTGCGCGACCGCAGGGAAGACATCCCCCTGCTCGCCAATTATTTCCTGAAGCAGCACTCGGAACATTATCGCAAACTCGTCACGGCTTTCGACCCGGCGGCGATGAACGCGCTCTCCGAGCATCCCTGGCATGGCAACGTGCGCGAACTGGATCATGCCGTCGAACGCGCCGTATTGATGGCGCAGGGAACTATCGTCAAGGCCAGCGACCTGGGCCTCTATCAATCTTCCGACAGCTCGGCGCGGCTCGAAGACATGAGCCTCGAAGAAGTCGAATGCTTCCTGATCAAGAAGACTCTGGCCCGCTTTGACGGCAACGTCAGCAAAGCCGCCGAAGCTCTTGGGCTGAGCCGCAGCGCCCTGTACCGCAGGCTGGAAAAATTCGGGCTCTGACGATTGCGGATTGCGGATTTGAGACCCCGTGATCGCTTTCTTTTCAAAAGACTCACGACTTAAAATTTGGATATGGGAGGCGGAAATACAAAATCCGACAGCAATGGGATTGCGATGATCACTTCGCGTCCGGCCAATCCGCAATCGCCATCTCAACAGGCATCTGAACACGTTGGCCATAATACGCGATCAGGCGATCTGGATTCGGAGAATCCGCAATCCGCAATCCGCAATCCGCAATCCGGGCACTTCAGCATCCTGCGATACGCCCGGAACGAGGAGCAGAACGTCAGGATCAAGCCGCTGCCTCGCGCTTTCAACCCTCAACCGCTCAATTACGACCATCGAATTCTGCTGCTGGCGGTCGGCGCCGGGCTGCCGGGAGCGGTCGTGTCGTTGATCCTGTTGTGGGAGGGAAGCTTCGACACGAAGACGCAATGGACGCTGACGGTTTTCATCGTCGTTTCATGGCTCGGTTGCGCCCTCGCCTTGCGCGAGCGAGTGGTGACGCCGCTGCAAACGTTGTCGAACCTGCTGGCGGCCCTGCGGGAAGGCGACTATTCGATTCGCGGGCGCGCCACGAAAAAAGACGACCCGCTGGGCGACGTGGTGCGCGAAGTGAACGCGCTGGGCTCTACGCTGCGCACTCAGCGCCTGGGCGCGATGGAAGCGGCGGCGCTGGCGAGAACTGTAATGGCTGAGATCGAGGTCGCCGTCTTCTCGTTCGACAACGAACGGAAACTGCGTCTGGTCAACCGCGCCGGTGAGCGGCTGCTCGCGCGCCCGACGGAACAACTGCTCGGGCGACGCGCCGATGAGTTGGGCCTCGATGACTGTCTGGAGGGCGAAGCGGCGCGGACCCTCCAGCGGACTTTCCACGGCGCGGCGCCAAGAGAATCCGGCAGATGGGGAATGCGCCGCAGTTCTTTCCGTCAGGACGGCAAACCTCATAGCCTGATCGTCATCGCCGACCTGAGCCGCGCCCTGCGCGAAGAGGAACGGCTGGCATGGCAGCGCCTGGTGCGAGTGCTGGGACATGAGCTGAACAATTCGCTCGCCCCTATCAAATCGATCGCCGGAAGCCTGGAGAGCCTGATGGCGCGGCCGGAGCGCCCCTTCGATTGGGAAGAGGATTTGCAACGAGGCCTGGCGATCATCTCTTCGCGCGCCGAGGCCCTGAACCGCTTCATGACAGCTTACGCGCAACTCGCTAAGTTGCCGCAGCCCGACCTGCAATCAATGGACGCCGCCGCCTGGATTCGCCGCGTGACCAGCCTCGAGACCAGATTGAAGATCGAACTGATCGCCGGCCCCGAATTGACTATCAAAGGCGACCGGGATCAGTTGGAACAATTGTTGATCAACGTCATACGCAACGCCGTCGACGCTTCGCTGGAGACCGGCGGCGGCGCTCTGGTGACCTGGCGAGTAAACAATTCATTCCTCGAAGTCTCCGTCGAAGACGAAGGCCCCGGATTGCCTCACACCTCGAACCTCTTCGTCCCCTTCTTCACGACCAAGCCCGGCGGATCAGGCATCGGTCTCGCGCTCAGCCGCCAGATCGCCGAAGGCCACGGCGGAATACTCACACTCGAAAACCGCGCGAGCGGACGCGGCTGCCAGGCTCGATTGCGACTCCCTTTGTAAATCTGCCAGGACAACAACCATTGTTTGGAGCTCGCCTTTAGGCGGCGGCTGGCAAACTCGTATTTCCTAAAACCTAAAACCTACACCCCTACAACCTAAAGACTAAACATCTATTTCGGTGATCTGAGCAAGAAATAGTTCGAGGCATATATCAGTACCGCGAGCGGTAGCGAGCGTCGCAGAGGCCTGGATAACGCTCCCTACCGGTCGCGGTACTGAATCGGTGTACCAATCTTTGCTGTTCCGATTTAGCGGCCGAAACATTGAAATGGCTGTGGCGTAGAGGGAAAATGCGCGACAAACGGGAATAACGGAACAGACCGAAAGTTCAGACCGGATAACTGGATTTTTCAGGGCAAGTCGGGGAAGCAGACGGATTCAGGCTCGATCGCTCTGATTTTGCCAGCATGTCCTCTCTGCGCGCTTTTTCGTCTGTTCCGTTATTCCCGGTCGCTTTTGAATTGAATTTTTGGAGAGGCCTGCCGTGAAAGACGAAGGGCCGGCTGGAACCGGCCCTTGAAGCTGAGTAAGCTAACCGCGGAATTCGGATATGACGTCATTACCAGCGGCGATAATAGCGCCGGTAATATGGGGAACGATGGTGGAAGCGGTTGCGAAATCTCCATTCCGCCCGTTGGCGCTGGCGATAGCGGTTCCAGAAGTAACGCTGCCGTTGCCGTTGCCTGATGATGGCGTTCCTGTGACCCCAATTATAGTTGCGATAATATCCCTGCGCTTTGGCCTCCGACCCGCTGGCGGCGCCGGCGGCGACTACGAAAGTTACGGCCAGAGCGGCAGCGGCTAAAAATTGTGAGAGTCTTCGAAATATCATAAACAACTCCTTTTCATGATTATGTCCGGCGTGAATCGGATCAGCGGATCGGAGCCGCCGGAATAATTTTGCCTGAATAATCATCATCGGCGACGTTAACATACGCAGATGGTGTGCCTGAAAGCCTCTGGAATGAGTAAGTGATTGAAGGCAGGCGGGATATTGGGATAGTGATGGAGGTCTGGCTGCTTACTCCAGCGCAGGCTTTATACGATGTCGGATAGCGAGGGTCGCAAATAGTGTCAACGGCTTCTGACAGCATGAAGGTGGGACAATTTGGCAAATTGTCCCACCTGTAAGCCATTTACGCCGCTTTGAAGCGAACGTCGTACGGGTCGATGAAGAGATGGTCGTGGATCATCTTCACGCCGGGAGTATGGCCGACGGCGCCGAGAATCGCTTTCTTCTCGCCCCACGATTTGACCGATCCGGTAAGGGTCACATCGCCTTCATCAACGCTGACTCTGATCCGTTTGGCTTCCCGGTCGGCTCGTCTTTCCAGCACGTCTTCGATCAGGAACTTGACGCGTTCAGATTCGACCGGGGCGCGGACCGCGATTATGTTTGTTACTCCGCGCACGCCCGACAGATGCCCGATCGCGCGTTCGGCGTCGACACGCTCACTGTAATATTCGACTTCGCCTTCGAGCGTCACCCAGCCGTTCACGACGGTCGAGTGAATGCTGTCAGCGGGGACGAGGACATTCCATTCGAGCGCGTGACGCACAGCCTGCGCGATCTCCGGATCGGCGCGCCGCAGGCCTCCCGTTATTTTCACCTCGATGTCGTTCGCGACATCGAGCACGCCGCGAACACTGTGCGCGGCCTTTTGCGCCGCCAGTTTTTTAGCGTAGCTGTCAACCGTCCCGGTCAGCGTGACGACGCCCTTTTTTACGGTCACGTTGATATCGTTCTTTCTCAGACGCGAATCCCAGTCGAGTTGAAACAGCGCGTCGTTCCTGATTTCTTCGTCTGTTTTGTAAGTCATATATTCCCTCCCGTTATCAATCGTTGGCGTTGGAGTTGGCGCCGAGCGCCGGTTTGAGCGGGCGCGCTATCAGCGCCGGGCAGGGCGCCTGGCGCAACACTCTGTCGGTGTTCGACCCGAACAGGGCGCGCATTGCGAAGCCCGCGCCGTGAACGCCCATACAGATAAGATCAATCTCGTTCTCTTCGGCGTAGCTCAGAATCTCGCGATAGGGCTGGCCGCAATTGATCGACTGAACGACTTTGCACCAGAGATAAACTTCTTCAGGGATCGCGCGCCGCAGCGCCTGCGCCGCGCGATGGAAATCGTATTCCACGACCGGAGGCAACTCGGCTGCGACGGGCGCAAGCGTGGCAGGCAAAACATGCAGCAGATGCAATTCCGTTTGATATTCCTGCGCCAATGAAATGGCCAGTTGCAGGGCCAGCTCGGATTCGATTGAAAAATCATGCGCGACCAGAATTCTGCGCAGGTCAATCTCACATGACGTCAATCCGGTCCACTCACGTTCGCCGGGATGAGTGACGAGAACCGGGCAAGGCGCCGTGCGGCAGACGGCTTCCGTCACGGAACCCAGAAGCGCCGCCGCTACAGGGCGCCGCCGCGAGCGCATTACGATCAGGTCCACGTTGCGTTCAGCCGCCGCCTTGACGATCGCCCCGCCGGTCCCGTTGGCCCCGTTGGGAGAATCATCGATGACGATCCCTTCGAAATCGGCGGGCGGGCAATGGCCGACGCCCGTCCATTGCCTGATGCTGGACTCCACGCGCTTCTCGAAGTTCCCTCGCGCCGCCTTTTCAGCAGGCGATCGGGATTCCGCGCAGTGACAAACGGTCAACCTGGCCTCATACGCGCCGGCCAGCGCGACCGCGTAACGCAGCGCCGCGTTTGATTCAGGCGTGAGATCCGTAGGACAGAGAATATGTTTGAAGCCAATCATGCAAATTCAAGCCGGCGTGAGCCCGGCGCCTCCCAATCGGCGTACCTGCAATGACCGTGCCTGAGCTTGACTTTGTCCTTATTGTGGCGCTGGCGCTTGCGCTAGCGCCACAATAAGGACAAAGTCGAGCTGAGGTTACAAGATCATTTTGAGGATTGAGATATGGATTCTGGCTCCCGCGGTTGGGATATTTCCCCACTGACTGGGCGATATTTCGTATCAGTGGCGCGATCCCCTGGCGACCGATGTTCGTGGCCGCGCTCCACACGGCGCTTGTGGATGCAGTTAATATGCAAAAGACATAAGCCGATAATCTAAACACTCTCCCCTGTCAATTGGCTTATGAGTTGCAGCGCGCAATTTCAGGGAGGTGATTGAAATGAAACGCATCGCGGTATTGACGAGCGGCGGGGACGCCGCGGGGATGAACGCAGCGATCAGGGCCGTGGTCCGCGCGGGGCTGGATCGAGGATGGGAAGTCTTCGGCGTCCGCCACGGATTTGCGGGATTGATCGCCGGAGATTTTCTATTGCTCGGCGCGCGAGATGTCGGCGGCGTCATTCAGCGAGGCGGAACCATGCTGGGGAGCGCCAGATATCCGGAGTTCAAAACGGAAGAGGCGAGAAAGAAAGCGCTCGATCAACTTCAGCGGCGCAATATTTCGGCTCTGGTGGTGATCGGAGGCGACGGCTCACAGAAGGGATCGCAGGCGCTCTCGCAAATGGGGTTTCCTGTGGTGGGAGTAGCTTCGACGATTGACAACGATCTGTACGGCTCGGATATCACCATAGGCGTCGACACCGCGCTCAACATCGCGCTGGAAGCGATCGATCGTCTGAAAGTCACAGCCTCATCGCACCAGCGAGCTTTTCTTGTCGAGACGATGGGGCGCGATTGCGGTTATCTGGCGCTGATGGCCGGGATAGCCGGCGGCGCCGAGGCGATTGTGATCCCCGAGGTCGAAACTGACCCTGAACTCATCGCCGCCGAGTTGCGATCGGCGTACGACCGCGGCAAGCCGCACGCGATTGTCGTCGTGGCTGAAGGCGCGGAATACAACGCCGAAAAGCTGGCTCGCTATTTCAAGGAACATCGGGAGCGATTGGGCTTCGACCTTCGCGTGACGATTCTCGGCCATATTCAGCGTGGCGGCGCGCCCGGAGTCTTTGACCGCCTGCTGGCGACCAGGTTCGGCGCGGCGGCGGTTGAACGTATGGCGCGCGACGAACACGGAATGTTGATAGGATTGATCAATGGCGAGATCGCCGCGACTCCGCTCGATGAAGTCGCGGCCGGCAGAAAGCGGCTCGAGCCGGGCTTGTTTGAACTCGCGAGAGTCCTGGCAAGGTAAAAAGAAAATGCCGCAGACATTGCGCGATGTCGCCTACGGCTTAACGGCCACTTTGAGAGCTCCGTCAAGCCGCTCGCCGAAGATCCTGTATCCTTCCTTGATATTGTCGAGCGCAAATGTGTGTGTCAGCAGTGGAGTGAAATCCACTCTCTTACCCTTAACCACTTCCATCAAACGCCGCATTCTCTCTTTGCCTCCGGGGCAGAGCGTCGTCACGATCTTATTGTCGCCGAGCCCCGCTGAAAAAGCGTCGTATGGAAGACCGAGTTTGCCCGAGTAGACTCCAAGGCTCGACAACACTCCTCCGGGACGCAGGCAGCGGAGCGCGTTTTCGAATGTTTCCTGTGTACCCAGCGCCTCGATCGCCACGTCGGCGCCGCCTGTTAATCGCTTGACCTGCGCGACCACATCTGTTTCAAGGTGGTTAAGCGTGACGTCCGCGCCCATGCGCCGCGACATCGACAGCCTGGTATTATCGCTATCGACTCCGATGATCAGCGACGCGCCCATCAGTTTGGCTCCGGCTGTCGCGCACAATCCAATCGGCCCCTGGGCGAATACGACCACCGCATCGCCGATCCGTACGCCGCCGGATTCGGCGCCGCTGAATCCTGTCGAAGCGATGTCCGCCAGCAACACCACCTGTTCGTCAGTCAGTTCATCAGGGATTTTCGCCAGGTTCGCCTGCGCGTTCGGGACGAGCAGGTATTCAGCCTGCGCGCCGTTGATGGTGTTGCCGAAGCGCCAGCCGCCGATGGCCTCATAGCCTTCGCCGTGACCGCATTGGGACAGTTGCCCGGAAAGGCATGCGCGGCATTGGCCACAGGGCGTGATCGCGCCGACCAGCACCCGGTCGCCCGCCTTGAAACCCGTGACGCCCGGTCCGAGTTCTTCGATAACGCCGACAGGCTCATGCCCTATGATCAGCCCTGGCTTGACCGGGTATTCTCCTCGAATGATATGAAGATCCGTGCCGCAGATCGTGGTGAGCGTGACGCGAATCACCGCTTCGCCGGCGCCTGCCCGCGGGCGGGGGACCTCGTCAACTCTGATATCGTTCACTCCGTGAAAAACGAGCGCCTTCATTTTCTCCATAAGTTTTTACGAAAGGGGCCCGCCGAATAGCCGGCAGGGAAATTTCGCCTCCTTCACAGCTGGTCGCAATAACCGTGCCGACTCGCCCCATAAGGCGCCTGATCAATACCCAATTGCCAATATCTTGGCGCCTTCACTGGAAAGCTGTGGATTGTTTCGCAATTGAAAGGGGATAGTTGGGCGAAATCACGCATCAGCGACGCCGAGATAATTGAAATTGCAATCGTTTCGCTGAGAAATGATCTGGCTCGTGGATTGCAAATCACCAATGCCGAGCTGAAAGGAGGCGAAAAATGAAAGAACAGTTTTATCAATTCAGAAAAAGAGCCATCGTCTCAACTCTATTGCTTGGCCTGGCGTTGGCGCTGAATCCCGGTGTAACAGGGCAGGATCGGCCAGGCGATGGCATGCGGCTTCGCATGGCTTACGAGAATGGTTACAGAGCCGGTTATCCAGACGGCTATGAGGCGGGGAAGAACGATTTTGCCGGTCGTATGGGGCGCGATTACCAGCGGCACACTCTTTATCAGGAGGCCGATCGGGGTTACGATTCACGCTTCGGCCCGCGGGTGGACTTTAAAGAAGGATACAGCCTGGGTTTTGAAGTCGGATATTTCGATGGATACGTTGGCCGCGCCTTCGATTCGAGAATTCCACCGAACGTGGCGCGTCCCGGCGGCAGGATCGCTCCGATTGTTGGTCAGAGGGGGCAAAGGACCATTCAGCCGCTCATTCCCGAAGGCGCTTTACTGAGAATACGGCTCGAGACATTATTGACGACCGAACTTAATCGCGAAGGCGACAGTTTCACGGCCAGAGTAATCGAGCCGAGGGAATATGAGGGAGCGCTTATTGAAGGCCATATCGCAAAGATCGAGCGTTCCGGACGAATGACGGGCCGCACGGAAATGGCGCTCGATTTCGACGCCGTTACTTTGCGCAATGGCCGCAGCGGGCCTTTTCACGCCCAGATCGAAAAGGTCTTCGCCTCCGAGTCCGTGAAGTCGGTTGACGAAGAAGGTAATGTCGAATCGGCAAGCAAGACTAAAGAGACGGAGATTCGAACCATTGGCGGAGCGGTATTGGGCGCGATCATCGGCGGAATAGCCGGAGGCGGCAAAGGCGCCGCGATCGGCGCGATCATCGGCGCCGGGACGGGCGCAGGCTCGGTTTATGTTCAGGGCGACAAAGACCTGATTCTGGAGCCAGGAGCGCAGATGCTAGCGCGCGTTGATCACTTGCCACGATGAAGAGTCGAATTCGATCAAATCATGAATTGACTTGGAGGAGGAACGCCCTGGCGTCCTCCTCCGTTTCTGGCGTCAGCATCCTTGCGGAACAGGCGGTCTGGCGCGCCGCCGGCGCCAGGCTGATTGCTGGTAACAGCGCTCGCATCCTCAGAGACGCGGACGAAAATTATCCGGCCTGGCTGGAAGCGATCGAATCGGCCGCGCATACAATCCATTTCGAAAGCTATGTCATTCACGAGGACGAGCAGGGCCGGCTCTTCGCTGACGCGTTTATGAAGAAGGCTCGCGAGGGCGTGAGGGTCAGGCTGATTTATGATTGGATGGGCGCTCTCAGTTCAACGTCGAACAAGTTCTGGCGGCGTTTGCGCGATGCGGGCGTCGAGGCGCGATGTTTCAATCCGCCGCGCCTCGACAGCCCCTTCGGCTGGCTCGGACGAGATCATCGCAAGACGCTCAGCGTTGACGGACGCGCCGGTTTCGTCTCCGGCCTGTGCGTGGGGCGGATGTGGGCCGGCGATAAGCTCAGAGGCGTCGCCCCGTGGCGGGACACAGGGATCGAAATAAGAGGCCCCGCCGTGGCTGAACTCGAACGCGCCTTCGCTCAGATGTGGGCGGCTTGCGGGGCGCCCATCCCGCCCGAAGAATTTTTGGATCTACGGCCCGCCCCTGAAGACGGCGATGTGGCGCTGCGTATAGTGGCCAGCATGCCTTATTCGGCGGGTCTTTACCGTCTGGATCAGATGATCGCCGCCGCGGCGCGCGAAACGCTCTGGCTGACCGACGCCTATTTCGCCGGGACTACTCCATATGTTCAGGCGCTCAGCGCGGCGGCAAGAGATGGAGTGGACGTGCGTCTCCTGCTCCCTCAGGCCACCGACATTCCCGTGATGCGCGCGTTGTCGAGAACGAGCTATCGACCACTGCTCGAAGCGGGCGCGAGAGTTTACGAATGGAACGGCCCGATGATTCACGCGAAGACGGCCGTCGCCGACGGGCGATGGGCCAGGATCGGCTCGACCAACCTCAATCCGGCAAGCTGGGTGAGCAATTGGGAACTCGACGTGGTCATCGAAGACACACGAATCGGCGAAGAAATGGAGCAGATGTTCCTCGATGATCTGGAGAACGCCACCGAGATGGTTCTGACGGAAAGACAGAAGCTCGCCTCTATATCGAAGCAATCGACGCCGCGCCGCCGTCGCGGCCTGCGCCGATTGCGAAAGCGGATCGGCGTCGGAAGTTCGAGCCGGGCGGCCGCCGGAGCCATACAGATTGGCCGTACAGTAGGCGCCGCCATCATCAACCGCCGCACGCTCGGGCCCGCCGAGGCCCGTGTTATGGGCGCCGCAGGTTTGTTGTTACTGGCCGTATCAGTCGTCGCGGTTCTCTGGCCGCGAGCCGTTTCATTGCCACTGGCCTTGATCGGCGCCTGGGTGGCTGTCTCGGCCTTTATCCGGGCTTTTCATTTGCGCCGCGAAGGCAGGAGGGAAGAGAGAAAGTCGCTTTGAGAAGCCTTCCCTACAACTGACAACTGGCGACTTTATGATCGCGCCCTGGACCGGAAGCTCTCTAACCCGGGAAACCGGGGCCTAACGTGTGAAGCAACAATGCCCGTCAACCGTATCGGGCGATCGCCGCAAATCCGGCCTGGCTTTCTCCTCCATCTCGATCGCGCGCGGAAAGAGCAGGTTGTTTTCCAGATGAATGTGGCGATGCAGATCGGCCTCGAAATCAGTCAGGGACTGATACAACTCCCGATAGCTGGCGCAGGCGTTCGGCGGCGGCGCGTAATCACCAGTCGTGGCGCGCAACGTCCGCAGCAGGTCTCCGGCCGTCTCGTGTTCCATCATCATCTTTCGCACGGGGTTTTGAACCGCGCCGAAGAACGGCGGGGGAATTGTCAGGCCATTGCCGGAAGCCTCTTCCATCCGCGTGATGTAGGGAAAGAGAACCTGCTCCTCTTTGAGCAGGTGCGGAATCAAGTCATTCTTCAGTTCATAGAATGTTTTCTGCGCATCGAACAACTCCGCATGCTTTCCGCCATGGCGTGAACAGACTTTGTCGAAGAGCTTTTCCAAACGATCAAACTCCTGTCTTGTAAAATCATGATGCTTATCAATGATGTAAGCCGTGAGCGACGTGAGCGATTCCTGTCGCCAATCGCGGTCGGCGCCGCCGGATTGTGACGCGCTCTCGGCCTCTTTGAGCGAGCGCGACACCTCCCCGATCGGCAAACCGGCCTCCCTGCATGCGTCAGCCAGGCTTCGATGGCCGCCGCAGCAATAATCAATGCCGAAATTCTCGAAGACGCGCGGCGCGCCCGGAATGCCGGCGGTGATGTCTCTGACAGTAGTTGTTTCGCTGATGGTCATAACTCCTCCTATGACAAAGTTTTGTTTTGATCTCAATCATAGTCTAAAGTCGTATCTCGGCGAGCGCAGTGACATAAGTCATCGCGGGAAAATAAAATCGGCGCCAGTCTTCCCCAGTCTTCCTATGATGAAAGAGGTTGAGAGTGAGGACCTTTAAATGAGTTTTTCCGCGCTCCTGAAAATTCACGACAGCCTGAACGAGCTTTTTCTGCGGCATCAGGAGGCGCTCTTGCGGCTCGACCTCGATTCGGCGGCGGAGAGGTTACGGATTTACGGGCGTGAACTGCGCGCCCACATGCGGGCCGAGGAAGATTTGCTGATGCCGGTTTATGAACGCGCGGGAAAGATCGCAGGTGGCCCGCCGGAGTTTTTCATCGGAGAGCATCGGCGGATGCTCGAATTTCTGGGCCGCTTCGCCGCGGCGCTGGACGAGTTGAAGGAAGGCGGCGGCGATCCGGCGAGGCGCGTGATTCGGCTCTTCGACGAGGAATCGATGTTCAAGAGCCTGTGCGACCACCATGACATGCGTGAGCGTAATCTTTTCTTTCCCGCGCTGGATCGCGTGACCGGCGAAGCCGAACGGCGCGAATTGATCAGTCGGTGTTTTGCCGCCAACTCGCAATTGGAGTAACGTTTTTTTATGAGCTTTCGATCCGCATTGAAACTTCCCAAAGAGCACGGCGCCTGGGCGATGCTCTATGCTCCTTTCGTTCTGGGGGTGGCCGTGGCCGGCCGCGCCAACTGGCAGGTCTTGTTACTGCTGTTTTCGGCGACGGCGGCGTTCATTTCGCGCGAATCGCTGCTGGTCTACTGGCGCGCCCGCGCCAGAGGACGTGAAGCGTCGGAAGCCGGCAGGGCGCTCCTGCTTTATCTGGCCCTGGCTGCGGCGTTCGGATCTACGCTGGTCTTCGCGTTCAAACTCTTCTGGTTGATTCCTCTCGGAGTGATCGGCGCGGCGCTGCTATTGATCAACGGTAAGCAGGCCACGCGGATGGAAGAACGCTCGATGACGGGCGAGATTCTGGCGATCGGCGGGTTGACGATGACCGCGCCGGCCGCCTATTACGCCGCCAGCGGACGATGGGAAA
>DASUFM010000641.1:0-4147 GCA_036274535.1 Blastocatellia bacterium | reverse complement strand
CAGAGCAGCCTGAAATCGCGGTAGCTGAAGGCATGAAAAACCCGGGCAAGAGCGCTCTTTTTCTCTTCGACGGGGACAATGGTTTCTGGCGCGATGACTGGCTTGGACATCAGGATATAGATTACGGCTCAAAGATTGAAGATCGAGGATTGAAGATCGAGGATCGAGTCGCTCAATTGCGCGATCCTCGATCCTCTATTCTCGATCCTCTTCAGTTGGTGACGTCGTGGGTCAGGCTCTGCTCGCGGATAGGGAGGTAAATCTCTTCCCATTTCTTGTGCGCCGGATGGGCGACATAGGCGTCGAACGCAGCCTGGTCCTTAAACTCCATCACAATCACCGCGTCCTTGCCCCCCTGAACTTTTATCGTCTTGAGCCAGACGTTGGCCACGCCAGGAATCTGCGAAGCCATGGCCTTCACGCCGTCAACCGCCGCTTGCCGCTGCGCTGCGGTCGAATCGGCTTTCCATTGAACTGTAATGATGTGCAGGATTGATTTCGGCTGGCCGAACTTGTTCTGTGCGGCGGCCACGCCCAGCGCGAAGACCGACGCCATCGCGCATACGAGCAGGATTTTACGAGAAATCGGATTCATCTTCTTAATCAAAGCTCCTTGATTGAGTTCATATACTGATAAACCACGTGTGTCATGTGTGGATATAAATATAAGACGCTTGTCGCCTGAAATGCAAAAAATAGATGGACTGGCCGGGACTGCGGAAGGGATTCGCGCGTCAATTTTACAATTGTTTACAAATTGCAAGCAGCGCCGATCTCGCTTTGCATGATCCGATTTAAGTTTTACTTCACATTTATCTAAGTTCCGTTTAAGCTGGCGCTGTTATCTTCAAATTTTTAAAGCGACACAAGATTACGGATCATCACGGCTTCTTAACGTTCTGACGCCTGTCAGAAGCCCTGGTCTTAATCTATCCATCAACCTCACACCTACGGAGAAGAGAATATGAGAATCGGTATCAGGAGGGAGCCTGTTTGTTTAATCCCATTCCTGTGTTTATTGCTTGTTTTCACCGCGGGGACGGCTTTTGCGCAATTCGACTCGGCCACAGTCCTGGGGACGATCCACGACGCGAATGGCGCCGCGATCTCCGGCGCCACCGTTACTTTGAAGAACATTGACACAGGGCTGAGCGTAACCGCGCAGACTGACGGCGACGGCAATTTTCAATTCACGAACGTCAGGATCGGGAATTACCGGGTGAGCGCTGAGAGGGAGGGGTTTTCGACGGCGGTCGCCGAGCGCGTCAACGTGACGGTAAACGCCCGCCAGCGCGTTGACCTGGCGATGCAGCCCGGCGCGGTGACTGAAAGCGTCGTGATCACCGACGCGGCGCAACTGCTCGAAACCGATTCGAGCGTGCGCGGGCAACTGGTGCAGCGCGAACAGATCGTCAACCTGCCGCTCAACGGCCGTTCATCGGCCAACCTGGCGCTGCTGACGCCCGGCGTGCGCGAATCCAATCAGAACGCGGCCACGGGCAGCGGTCGCGAGGCCGCATTCAACGTCAACGGTTTACGCAACACCTTCAACAACTTCCTGCTCGACGGCGTGGACAACAACGCGTACGGAACCAGCAACCAGAGCTTTTCCAGTCAGGTGGTGCAGTCTTCGCCCGACGCCATCGCCGAATTCAAGGTGCAGACCAACACTTACAGCGCCGAGTTCGGCCGCAGCGGCGGCGCGGTCTTCAACGCTTCATACCGAAGCGGCACGAACCAGTTCCACGGCAATTTGTGGGAGTACCATCGCAATTCGGTTTTGAACGCGACGGGCTTCTTCAAACCGGCGGGTGGCGTCAAACCGCCGCTGGTCCGCAATCAGTTCGGCCTTACTTTCGGCGGCCCGATCATCAAAGACCGCACTTTCTTCTTCCTGGACTACGAGGGCTTCCGCGAGATTACAAAGAATGTGGTCTTTTCGACCATACCGACCATGGCGCAGCGCAACGGCATTCTGAGCGTGAACGTGCGCGATCCGCTGACCGGGACGATGTACGCCGCCGGGACGCCGATTCCGATGACCGCCTTCGCGCGCAAGGTTCTGAACGAACTACCCGCGCCGAACGTCCCTGGCGTGACCGCCAACAATTACAGCGAACTGGTTTTAAACCGCGGTTACAACGACAAGTTCAACATCAAGCTCGATCATAAATTCAACGACAGACTGAACGTTTTCACCCGCGTCAGCCACCGAAAGGCCAACAACTTCGAAGGCCCGAACATTCCGGGGCCCTCGGGGAGCAATCGGAACGGCATCATCAATATTCTGAACCAGCAACTGGTCGGCGGGGCGACTTATGTTTTCGGCAACGCGTCCGCGCTCGAATTCCGTCTGGGGATTTCGCGCATCGAAGCCGGCAAGAAGCCGCCTCTGACGGGCGGCCCCAGCATGCTCCAATTGTACGGCATCACCGGGTTGCCCGATGACCCTATGGTCACAGGCGGCCTGACGACGCAAACGATCAACGGCATCTCACAACTCGGACGCCAGGCCACCAATCCGCAATTTCAGAACCCCTTCAACGTTAACCCGCGCATCAACTATTCATTCGCGCTCGGCCGTCACAGCCTGAAGACAGGCTACGAATATCTGGCCGTCAACACCGACGTGCAGGACACCAACCCGCTGATGGGGCTGGACACTTACGCCGGCCAATTCAGCCGCCCGGCCGGCGCCCGCGGCAACAACCTGTACAACCTGGCCGACTTCATGTTCGGCGCGCGTTCGCAGTATGAATTCGCCAATCTGCTGGTCGTCAATATGCGGCGGCGCCTGCATTACGCTTATCTGCAGGACGACTTCAAAGTGAACCAGCGGCTGACGCTCAATCTCGGCGTCCGCTACGAATTCGCCACGCCGTATTACGAGGACAAGAACCGGCTGTCGAATTACGATCCGGTAACGAATGCCATTATTCAGGCTAAAGACGGCTCGTTGTACGACCGCTCATTGGTCGATCCGGATTACAACAACTTCGCGCCGCGCATCGGCTTCGCCTACAGCCTGCTGGACAAGACGGTCCTGCGTGGCGGCTACGGCATCGGCTACGCGCATTTCAACCGCATCGGCAGCGCCGACCTGCTGGCGACCAACTTTCCACAGATCACGCGCGCCAATGTCACGCAACTGGCGCCCTCGGCGACCAACCCGCGATGTGTGGGGACGGCCTTCGCCGAAAACTGCTTCCGCCCGACACAGGACGGCTATCCGACCAACCTGCCTAACAACGTCGTGCTGTACATCCCGCGCGATCAGCGCTCGGCGTACATTCAGAACTGGCAGTTATCGATTCAGCGCGAACTGGGCGCGAACATGTTGTTGGACGTCGCTTACGTCGGCAATCACGCAGTGAAACTGATCCTGCTGGCCGATCTGAATCAGGCGCGGCCGAACAATCCGGGCGAAAATCTGCCTCTCGACGCCCGCCGTCCGATTCGGGGCTTCCGTTCGATTTCGGCGGTGCTGCCTGCGGCTTTTTCCAACTATAACGCGTTTCAAGTGAAGTTCGAGCGCCGGTTTTCGAAGGGCCTGTACATTCTCAATTCGTTCACCTGGTCGAAGGCGATTGACAACGTCAGCCAGGTGCTGGAAGAACCCGGCGGCAACACCGGCACGCCGCAAAACCTGTACGACATCAACGCCGACCGCGGCTTGTCGGCTTACGACCAGCCGTTCAACAACACGACCAGTTTCGTTTGGGAACTGCCCTTCGGCAAGGGGCGCGCATTCCTGGGCGAGATGCCGTATGTGTTGGACGCTTTCATAGGCGGATGGACGGTGACGGGCATCAACACTATGGCCAGCGGGCAGGTGGTCAATTTCCGCTATTCGCCGTCGCCGGTGACGGCCAATCTGCCTTCTTTCATTGGCGGCGTCGCGCTGCGGCCCAATCTGATCGGCAACCCGATCCTGCCCAAGGACCAACGCACGATTAACCGCTACTTCGACGCTTCGGCTCTTGCGCTTCCGAGCGTCAATCAGCCTTTCGGCAACGCCGGGCGGAACATCGCTCGCGGCGATTCCTTCTATCAATTCGATTTCGGATTGCAGAAGAACTTCGAACTCCCGTTCATAACTGAAGTCTCGAAACTGGAATTCCGCACGGAATTTTTCAACCTGTTCAAC
>DASUFM010000640.1:0-4033 GCA_036274535.1 Blastocatellia bacterium | reverse complement strand
CGCCACACCGTTAACAGTAGCCTATCTAACGCTGCCGACGGATTTTTCGTCCGGGCCGGTGACGATTTGCCTGACTTGATTGACCGATTTCTCGCTTTCGCGCAAAAAGAGCATCGGCCCGACACCCATCAAAACAGCCATTGCGATCAGCGGAACGAGCGCCAGTTTCTCGCGCGCGTTCATGTCTTTAAGCTCGGCGTTCTCTTTCTTCGTGATCTCTCCGAAGATCACGCGCTGCAACATCCACAGCAGATAGACGGCGGAAAGGATCACGCCCGTCGCGCCGAGCACGGCGAACAATCTCGCGTGCGGAACCGGCGAAGTGAACGCGCCGAGCAGAATGAGGAACTCGCCGATGAATCCGTTGAGCAGCGGCAATCCGAGCGACGAGAGAGCGATGATCACGAACATCGTCGAGTATTGCGGCATCGGCGTGGCGATCCCTCCGTATTCGGAGATCAATCGCGTGTGACGCCGCTCGTATACGATTCCGACACAGAGGAAAAGCGCGCCAGTCGAGACGCCGTGGGCCAGCATCTGAAAGAGCGCTCCCTGCATCGCCTGTTCGGTGAAAGCGAAGATGCCGAGCACCACGAAACCCAGGTGGCTGACCGATGAATACGCCACGAGCTTCTTCATATCCGGCTGGACCATCGCCACCAGAGCGCCGTAAATGATGCCGACCACGGCCAGCGCCATCACATAAGGCGCGGCTTTCTGCGAAATGTCTGGAAAGAACGGCAGGTTGAATCGCATCAAACCGTAGGTTCCCATCTTGAGCAGGACGCCGGCCAGGATGATCGATCCCGCGGTCGGCGCCTCCACGTGCGCGTCGGGCAGCCAGGTGTGAAACGGGAAGAGCGGGACCTTGATGAAGAACGCCAGCGCGAAAGCCATCCACAGCCAGAGCTTCACGTTTTCTGGAATCAGGCCGGGATTGCTCGACAGATTCTTAGTGATCTCGACGATGTCGAAGGAGTAAACGCCGCCGGCCGCCTTGGCGTTGTAGAAATAAACCGCGATGATCGCGACCAGCATCAATAAACTTCCGACCACCGTGTAGATGAAGAACTTGATCGCCGCGTAAATCCGGCGCTCGCCGCCCCAGACGCCGATCAGGAAATACATCGGGATCAGCGTGATCTCGAAGAATAGATAGAAGAGCAGCAGATCCCACGCGACGAACACGCCGATCATTCCCGTCTCGAGAATGAGCATGAAGATCATGTATTCGCGAACGCGCTTCGTGACCCCCCAGCTCGCCAGCACCGAGATCGGCATCAGGAAAGTCGTCAGCAGCGCCAGCCAGACGCTGACGCCGTCAACGCCCACATAATAGTTCGCGCCTAGGGAGCCGATCCATGGGACTTTCTGCGCCAATTGCGGACCAGGCCCGGCGAAGGATCGATCGAAATTGGCGATGACGCCGAGCGAAACCACGAACGTCGCGGTCGTGAAGATCAGCGCGACCCAGCGATACCGATTGTCCAGGCTCTCCTTATCGGTCTCGCGCGAGGCGAGCGAACTCAGGAACACTAAAACCACGGCGCCGGCCAGCGGCAGAAATGTTGTGATCGTAATCAGATTCATATGCTAATGCGAATGCCGAAGAACGAGACGATAAAGTAGCCGATGACGATGATCGCGCCGACCAGGATCACAGCGGCGTAATTGCGCGCGAACCCTGTCTGCGTGTATCGCAGCGCGCCGGCCAGGGCCGCGAATAATCGCGCCACTCCGTTCACGATTCCGTCAATGATTTTCACGTCGACGATCTTCCACAGCCCGTCGCGCGACAGATTCTCGAGCGGGCTGACTATTGTCGCGTTGTAAAGCTCATCAACGCGGTATTTGTCTTCAAGCAGTTTCGGCGCGCGCCAGAGCGGATTCCGACTGAAGAAGCGTAGGCCGAATCCTATGCCGAGGAGCGCCAGAACAGACGAGATGAGAGTGAACATTCGCTCGGTCCCGACGTCGTGCCCGCCTTCGTGCGAGGCTTCCGCGGGCGCCGCGTGCGTTTCGGCCGATGGAACGGCGCCGTGCGGTTCGACTTGCGCAACCAGGTCCGTTGTCGCCGCGCCGGCGTCAACAGCGGGCGCCGGCTTCAATTTGGCGACCGCGGGTTCGAGAAACTCCTCGAAATGATTCGATCCGCCCAGCGCAGCCGGGACTCCGACGTAGCCGCCGACCAGCGAGAGCATCGCCAGAATTACCAGCGGAACGGTCATCAGCCACCCCGATTCGTGCGGACTCCCGTGATGTCCGTGATCGTCTCCGTGTCCGCCACCGGCGTGACCGGCGTGATGATCGTTATGGGCTTCCGTGAATCGCTCGCTGCCCCAGAACGTCATGACCATCAGCCTGGTCATATAGATCGCGGTAATGACGGCGGTAATGGCTCCTACGACCCACAGCGCCTTGCCCCAGTTCTGCGGCAAAGCTTCGGTAGACCATGCGCGCCACAGGATTTCGTCCTTACTGAAGAAGCCGGACAGCAGAGGGACGCCGCTGATCGCCAACCACCCGACGAACATAGTCGAAAACGTGATCGGCATATACTTTCTCAGCCCGCCCATTCGGCGCATGTCCTGTTCGTTGCTCATTCCGTGAATGACCGAGCCGGAGCCGAGGAAGAGCAGGGCTTTGAAGAAAGCGTGCGTCATCACGTGGAAGATGCCCGCCGTGAAAGCGCCCACGCCGCAAGCCAGGAACATATATCCGAGCTGCGAGACTGTCGAATACGCCAGGACTTTCTTGATGTCGTTCTGCGCGATGCCGATG
This sequence comes from Blastocatellia bacterium, assembly GCA_036274535.1. Classification (GTDB taxonomy): domain Bacteria; phylum Acidobacteriota; class Blastocatellia; order RBC074; family RBC074; genus JAJVID01. The sequence continues at coordinate 1,252 of DASUFM010000640.1, read as the reverse complement.
GTCGCGGCGAATATCGCCGTCGCCGCGCCGATCACCGCCACTACCGCCATCGCGGTCGGCGCTTTGACAAAGACCGGGCTGCAGCGCGCGACAAGATAAACTCCCGCCGTGACCATCGTCGCGGCGTGGATCAGCGCCGAAACCGGCGTCGGGCCGGCCATCGCGTCCGGCAGCCATGTGAAGAGCGGGATCTGCGCCGATTTGCCCGTCGCGCCCACGAAGAAGAGCAGAGCGATAGTCGTCAGCGCGCCGACGGCCACCGGCAGCGACGTGGCTTGCGAGAGGAAACTCGAAACCTCATGCCCGTTGATGTTCTTCGTGACAAAGCTGATCGTTCCGAACGTGGTGAAGACCAGGAAGGTGGCGATCATAAAGCCGAAATCGCCGATGCGGTTTACGATGAACGCCTTCTTGGCCGCGGAGCCCGCCACATCCCATTTGATGTAGTACCCGATCAAGAGATATGAACACAGACCCACACCCTCCCAGCCGACGAAGAGCAGCAATAAATTGTCGGCCAGCACCAGCGTCAGCATCATGAACATGAACAGGTTAAAATAACAGAAGAACCTGTAATAGCCGGGATCGCCGTGCATATAGCCGGTGGCGTAAATGTGAATCAGCAATCCGACGCCGGTGATAAACAGGATGTAAATGCCCGAAAGCGGGTCGAGCAGATAGGCGAAATCGGCCTGAAACGAGCCGACCTTGAGCCAGGTGAAGAAATGCTCGGTGATTATCCGCTCGCCTCTACGCAACGGCCATAACCTGCCGAAGAACGCGGTGAACGCCAGCGCGGCCGAAACGCCTACCGAAGCGCAGGCGATAAACCCGACCAGTCTCTCGGTCGTCTTCTGCCCGAAGAGCTTCAGAAACCGCTTGCCGAACAACCCGTTGATGATCGCGCCGACCAGCGGAGCGAAAACTATAATTTTGAGCATAGTAGTTGGTAGTTGGTAGTTGGTGGCTGGTGGCTGGTGGCTGGCGCCCTATCAGGCATAACCAACCACCAGCCACCATCCACCAACTACCTCTTCACAATTTGAGCAAATCAGCCTCGTCCACGTTGAGAGTTTCGCGGCTGCGGAAGAGCGCGATGATGATCGCCAGCCCGACAGCGGCCTCAGCCGCGGCCACGGCCATCACGATGAATACGAATAACTGGCCCGTGACGTCGCTGTGCAGCCGCGAAAACGCGATCAAGGAAAGATTAACCGCGTTGAGCATCAGCTCGACGCACATAAACAGCGAT
>DASUFM010000639.1:0-12661 GCA_036274535.1 Blastocatellia bacterium | reverse complement strand
ATCTGACATCTGACATCTGACATCTGCTACGATTCCATTTTGATGAGGGCCCTGCGCACCGCCAATTGGTTTTCGAATAGTAGTCCGAGGCCGCGGATTACGGCGCGCTGCGGGCTTTCGGTCAATCGCACGGAGAGGTCGGTCTCTCTGGTGAGCCGTTCATCGAAGCCCGCCAGCAGTGACGCGCCGCCGGCCAGGATCATCCCACGGTCATATATATCGCCGGAGGCTTCGGGCGGCAGCGCTTCGAGCGCGTCCTGCACCGCGCGGACGATGCGAGTGACGACCGTTTCGATCGCGTCGTGGATCTCGATGCTGTTGACGATGGCCATTTCGGGATTGCCGGCGATGGCGCTGCGGCCCTTGACCATGGTGGTGTTTTCCTGGTCCAGCGGGACGGCGCAGCCCAGCTCGATCTTGACGCGTTCGGCGGTGCGAGGGCCGACCAGGAGGCTGTGGTTCTGCTTGATCATGTCGAACAGCGCGACGTCCATATCGTTGCCGCCGACGCGCAGCGTGCGGGTGAAAATCAGATGATTATGAACCATGGCGGCGATAGTGGTCGTGCCCGCGCCGACGTCGACGACCAGGGTCGCGCGCTGATCGTCGGGATCGACGCCGGCCCCGAGGATCGCCACATAACCCTTATTGACGAAATGGACGTTGGCGACGCTGGCCTCTTTGGCCGCGTAGCGCAACGCGTAAGATTCGATGTCGCTGGCGTCGGCGGCGATCGAGATCAGCACGCGCCGCGACAGCGATCGTCCGTCGCGGGCTTTGCGGATGTAAAATTCGAGCAGTTTGCCCGCGAAAGTGGAGTCGGCCACGACGCCGTCCTGCAGCGGGCTGATGATCTGTATGTCTTCGGAAGCGCGCCCTTCGAGTTCAAGCGCCTCCAGACCGACGGCGACGACCTCGCGCGAGGGAGAGTCGTAGGCCAGCAGTGAAGGCTCATTGACCACGATGCCTCGTCCGCGCGCGAAAACCCGCGTGCGAGAGGTTCCGAGATCGACGCCAAGGTCGTCAGTCATCAGATTGAAAATCGAGGGCAGCTTCATAAAGTTATGGTTTGATAGCCTCACAAATATTATTTACGGCGTCAGGATAAATTAGATCGCCAGGCTCGCCACACATATGTTAAGCAGCCGCAAGTCGCTTCAGCAAGTGGTTAAACGCCGAATTCGTTCATAGCCCTCGCCAAAGTCAGAACGCTGACCGTCCTGGCGCCGCCCTCGAGCAGGACGCGGGCGATTTCGCCGGCGGTGCTCCCTGTGGTTATAACGTCGTCGATGAGGAGGGCGGACCGGCCCTCCACAAGACGCGGCGCGCGAACGCGAAAGGCGTTCTCAAGGGAGCGAGCGCGTTCTCGCGCGCCCATCCCGACGCGATGGCGCTCCGTCTTTTTGACGCGGATCACGGCCGTCGAATTCACACGCAGGCCCGTCAGCAAGGACAGTTCGCGCGCGATGACTTCGGCCTGATTGAAACCGCGCTCCATAAGCCTCTCCGGGCCGGGCGGCGTAGGAATAATCGATTCGATCAGGCCGGAATCGGGCAGCGCGGCGAAAGCCCGTCGCAGCGGGCTTCTCAAACGCGCGGGAAGATGAGGCTCTCTTTTCAGCCGCAAAACGGCCTCGCGCATCGCCCCGCGGTAAGGCCCGCAGGAGCGAACGAAATCGAACGCGAAATGATCGCACCACCCACAGCGCGCGGCGCCGGCTTCGCCCCCCGGCGCGCAGCTCAACGGGATCCAACATTTATGGCATCTATGGCGTTTATGGCATTTATGGCATTTCTCGCCTAAATCGCACTCCGGTTCGATTGCGCTCCAGCAGGCTGAGCAGGCGACGCCATCGCGCCAGGATTCGACCGCGCCGCCGCAGACGCGACAGGCGCTCGGGTAGAGCGTCGCCACCGCGGCGTCGCGCAACGCCGCCGAAACCCGCGAAGCTTTGTCGAAAAAATCGCCAGGATTAATTGTCATCCAATCCAAATCGGATTACGACATTGAAAAATGGCGCTGACTTTGTCCTTTTTGTGGCGCCGCCCGCCAGCGCCACAAAAAGGACAAAGTCGAGCAAAGTATGGGCTACTGTAAACTTGATCACGTTTACAGTCCACGGTTCGACTAGAAAATTTTTGGGTGGTAGCGCACAATGAAACTTCGCGGTTGCGCGGTTCGTTTGCATTATTTCACAGAACCACATCACCACTCTATGATCGGAGAAACCATCTCTCATTACCGCATCATCAAACGCCTCGGGTCAGGCGGGATGGGCGAAGTTTATCAGGCCGAAGACACGAGGCTGCGCCGGCTCGTCGCGCTGAAGATGATGCTTGACGACGGCGATCATAACGCTCAGGCTCGGATGCGATTCCTGCGCGAGGCCCAGGCGTCTTCCGCCCTGAATCACCCCAACATCGTAACGATCTACGAAATCGACGAGGTCGAACATGACGGCGCGCGCTACAGCTTCATCGTCATGGAATACGTAGAGGGGCGGACACTCAAGGAAGTTATGGGCGCCTGCTCCATAGAGGAAGCGGTGGATATAGTCATGCAAGTAGCCGACGCGCTGGCTCAAGCCCACGAGCGCGGCGTCGTTCATCGCGACATCAAACCGTCGAACCTGATCGTCACGCCTCAGAATCGCGTCAAGGTGCTCGATTTCGGCGTCGCCAAATTCGAGCTGGAGCCTTTGCCTTACGGAGAGGACGGCGAGACGGCCAGCCTCTACTCGACTGAATTCGTCAAGACCATGCCCGGCGCGGTCATCGGCACTTTGGCTTACATGTCGCCCGAGCAGGCCCTGGCCAAGGACGTAGACCACCGCAGCGACATCTTCAGCCTGGGTGTCGTGGCCTATGAGCTGATCGCCGGCCATCCGGCGTTCACCGGCAGTTCGTCGCTCGCGGTCGTCGACTCGATTCTCCATTCCGATCCTCCGCCGATGGCGCGGTTCAACCTGCAGACGCCGCCCGAACTCGAGGCGATCGTCAGGCGGATGCTGGAGAAATCGCCTGAATTGCGTTATCAAAGCCTGCGCGACGTTCACGCCGACCTGGATGTCGTGAAGCGCGAGTTTGCGACGCGATTGCTGTCCGGCTCTGTTTACGAGACCAACGTCGGCTACACCACTCAGGCTTTGTCTTCTGGAAGCGGGCCGGCAAATAGCGGTTCGGGAGCATTCAGGGCGGGCGGGCCGCGGCCATTCAACCCGCGCGCGGAAAAGAGCGTGGCCGTGCTGCGTTTCAACAACGTCACCAAAATCCCCGAAGACGACTGGCTGGGCGTCGGCATCGCCGAGACTGTGACCGCTGATTTGAAGAACGTCGATGGGATAACAGTCATCGGGCGCGAGGTGATTTACGAGACGCTGCGCCGGTGGAGGGCCGAAAACCAAACCGACTTCGACGAGAAATTCGCCACCCGCGTCGGCCACGAGGTCGGCGCCCGATGGATTATCGGCGGCGGATACCAGCGCCTGGGCGAGATGTTGCGGATCACAGCCCGCGCCGTGGAAGTCTCGACGGGCGAGGTGCTCAAGGCCGTAAAAATCGACGGCCGGATGAGCGAAGTCTTCGAATTGCAGGACAAGATCGTTTACGAACTGTCTCGCAAATTCGACCTGGACAGCGGCGAGTTGAAAGACGTCGCGATACGGGAGACCGAGGTGATCGAAGCCTACGAAGCCTGCACCCGCGCCAGGATGGAATTGTTCAGCGGCAGCCGTGGAGGGCTGGATGACGCGATCCAACTCCTCGAAAAGGCCATCGCGCTCGACCCGAGTTACGCGCAGGCTTACGCGTTCCTGGGCTGGGCGTTCTCGCTCAAGGCGCAGTTTTTGCCGGCGCCCGCCCTGCTCGATCGAGCGGTGGAGTATTTGCAAAAGGCGATCGAGTTGCGCCCGATGCTCTCGGACAGTTACAGCGCGCTGGGAATGAGCTTCATCGCGATGAACCGCGTGGACGACGCCATCGGAGCGCTTAAACGCGCGCTCGCCTTTGCCCCCCACGACAGTTTCGCGCATGCCGCTCTCGGCCGCGCCTACTACATCGGCAAGGGGTTGTTCCGCGAAGCCGCCTACGAGTACGAGCAGGCGCTCGACAGCGTTCAGGAAGGCAATTGGGTCGCTCCGGCGCTGTCGCACTGCCTGACCTACCTGGGCGAATACGAACGGGCCGAACAGATGGCCCGCCGGGCGATCGAGGCGCAGGAGCAATACCTGAGAGGACATGAAGGCATGCAAATCATCGGCGCCTATGCGCGGCTCGGCCACGTCTATTACCTGCAAGGCCGCTACGACGACGCGATCGCGGAGTATTACCGCGAGATAGTCTTCGCGCGCCAGAGCGATCATGTGCTGAAGGAGCGGGTGCTGATCGAGGTCTATCAGAAGCTGACGAGCGCCTACGCGCGGCAGGGAAGCATGGACGACGCTCGCGAGACCTTCGGCCACGTCACGACGGGTTTCGCGGAGCGCCTGGCCAAAGGCGCCGATGACCCGTTCACGCGATATTACCTCGCCTGCGCTCACGCGATGATGGAAGACAAGGCCGGCGCCATCGGACACCTGCGAAAAGCGATCGAAGGCCGCCGCGCCTTCAACGCCGCGCGATCTCGCGTCGAGATAGACTTCGAGAGCCTGCGCGACGACCCGGAATTTCAAGAACTGGTCAAGGCATAAATAGAAATTATAGGTCCTGTATGCCCTATGAGTCCTATTCACGATTAATCTCTAAAATGATATAAAATGGTTCCCCGTTAATTCCCCAAAATGACTGTCGTCGCTGGAACAAAATTCGATCGTTATGAAATCCTTTCGCCGCTGGGTTCCGGCGGGATGGGACAGGTTTATCTGGCCCGCGACTCGCGGCTCGAACGAAAAGTCGCGATCAAGCTGCTGCTCGACGAAAGGACGAAGGACGAGCAGCGGGTGCTCAGATTCGAGCAGGAGGCCAGGGCGGCGAGCGCGCTGAATCACCCGAATATCATCACCATTTACGAGATCGGCGGTTCCGGCTCGACGCATTTCATCGCCACCGAATTCATCGAAGGCTTGACGCTGCGAAAGATTCTGGCCGACGGGAAGATGCCGGTGATCACGGCGCTCGACATCGCCATTCAGGTCGCCTCGGCGCTCTCGGCGGCGCACGAAGCCGGGATCATTCATCGCGACATCAAACCCGAAAACGTCATGCTGCGCCGCGACGGCATAGTCAAGGTCCTCGATTTCGGATTGGCGAAGCTGGTCGAAACGGGAACGGGGAGCGGCGAATGGGGAAGCCGGGAGGGGGCGTCACAACCCACTCTCGACACTCCAATTCTCACGTCTCCGCTCCAGACCGATCCGGGGACGGTCATGGGCACTGCGACTTATATGGCGCCTGAGCAGGCCCGCGGCTGGCGGGTGGACGCGCGGGTCGACATCTTCAGCCTCGGCGTGGTGCTTTACGAAATGGTCGCGGGGCGCGCGCCTTTCGACGGTCCTACGCCGATTGATATCATGACGCAGGTGCTCGACCGCGACCCCCGACCTCTGACATCTTTTTCATACGGCGCCCCGGTCGAATTGCAGCGCATCGTCTCCAAGGCCATGCGCAAGGACCGCGAAGAGCGCTATCAGACGATCAAGGACATGTTGATCGACCTGAAAAGCCTCAAACGCGAGCTCGAAGTCTCGACGACGCTTAGTTACCCCGCCAATGTGGAGACTTCCAGCGGGACCAGAGCAGCGATAACGCGCTTAACCATGTCCGAGCCGATGGTCGTCCGCGCGATTTCGAGCGCGGAATACATCGTCAGTGAGATCAAACGTCACAGGCGCGGCTTCCTGCTCACGCTCCTCGGCCTGGCGCTGGCGGTAGTCGCGACGGCGACATTCTTCCTCACCCGCGAGCACCGGATCGAGTCAATCGCGGTTCTGCCCTTCGTCACTCAGAATGACGACCCTCTGGCCGGATCGGAAACCGCCATGCTGGGCGACGCGATCTCCGACAGCATCATCAACGACCTCTCGCAACTGCCGAACCTCAACGTCAAACCTCGCGGCGCAGTGCTGCGCTATAAGGACCACGAGGTCGATCCTCAGGAAGTGGGGGGCGCCCTTGGCGTACATGCCGTGCTGACCGGGCGAATAATGCGGCGCGGCAACACTGTGGAAGTCAACGTCTCTCTGGCCGATGCGCGCGACAATCGCAACCTGTGGGGCAAACAGTACATCCGCAAAATTTCCGACCTGATGCTGATCCAGCAGGAGATCGCCAGCGATATGTCCGACAAACTGCGCCTTAAACTGAGCGGTCAGGAGAAGCGCCATCTCGAAGCGCAGCAGCTTTATTTGAAAGGCCGCAACGCCTGGAATAAACGCACCGCCGATAACATCCTGGAAGGCCTCAGACTCTTCGAACAGGCGATCCAGGTCGATCCGGACTACGCGGCGGCCCACGCCGGATTGGCTGATTGCTACAACATACTGTCCAATTACAGCGTGATGCCCCCAAACGTGGCTTTCCCGAAATCGAAGGAAGCCGCCGAGAGGGCGTTGGAGCTCGACCCAAATCTGGCCGAAGCCCACACGGCCAGGGCGTTCATTTACTTCATGTGGGAGTGGAAATGGGAAGAGGCCGGAAGCGAATACAGGCGCGCCATTGACTTGAAGCCAAACTATAGTTCGGCCCGGCAGTGGTATTCCAGCCTGCTCGCCGCAACCGGCCGAAGCGGCGAGGCGCTCAAGGAAGTGAACATTGCGCGCGATGTCGATCCTTTCAATCTCTCGATCGCCGCGCACACCAGTTGGATCAGCTATCTCGCGCGCGACCCTGAAGCGACTATCCAGAAAGCCAGAAAGACGCTCAAACTCGACCCGACGTTCTTCCCCGCGCAACGTTACCTGGCGCTGGGTTACAATTTGCAGGGGAAATACGCCGAAGCCGTCCCCGAATTTGAAAAAGCGCTCGCTCTCTCGCCCGGCAGCATGCTGGCCAAGTCCGATCTGGGATACGCCTACGCCAAAGCCGGCAGGCGCGAGGACGCATTGCGAATGATCGAAGATATGCAGCGATCGCCAGGGCAGCGTCGCGCCTCTCCATTCCATCTCTCGCTGGTTTACATTGGCCTGGGCGAAAATGACCGCGCCATCGAACTGCTGCGGCAGGCCTACGACGAGCGCGGAGAGCGCCTGGTCTGGCTCGGCTCCGATGCGAGATTCGACTCGATGCGCCAGGATCCTCGATTCAAGGAGATTCTGACAGGAATGGGATTGGCGCGCTGATAAAATTGGTATAGTCAGCAGGCCGGGAAATGGACCGATTTTCCATATGAGATTTGCTGATGCAAACGGATTTTGTGGCGCCAAACAGAGTGATTAGCGCGAGCCTGGGAGCGCGTCGCTTCCAGCGCGCTCTTGGGAGGGAAGCCGATCCGATTTCTGTCGCCCTGATTCAGCGTTCAACCACCGCCGCGCGGGTGATGTAATCGAGGCGCGGAAAGTTTTCCTTCAGCCAGGCGTTCCCGCCTTCGAAGAGCGGAGCTTGTTTTCCCGCGCGAATGCCTCCGCCGGACATTTCACCATATTCATCATTGAGCGCATCGGCGACGTCCATGCCTTCGATGACCTTGCCGAACGGCGTAAAAGGTTCCTTGTCGTGCGTGGCCGAATTGCTCAGCGGGCCGAATTGCTCAGCGGGATTGCGGGAGTAATAGGTCAGGTAATCAGCAGAGTAATTTATTCCGCAGCCCGCGAATTAACAGTATCAATTTGAAACAAAACTCACCCGTCATTGATTGAATAATAAACAAAATGGACGGCAATTTTTGCAGTTGAATATTTTTTTTTTCAGCCCAATAATTAAACACCTTTGACTGTAAAGACTTGCGACACACCCTGAAACAGGTATATTCCCCTGGCATATTTGCGGATTGTAAGTTGCATGGTAAGAAATTGCTACGGTATGACTGTGGCTAATACAGTTTGACTTTGAATCATACGAGCAAAAATAACCCAGGAGGGATCGTTGAGATTTATCGACACCGGCAATGGCAAGATTCCTGCCAACCAGGCAGTTGGCGCCATTGGATAAGGCACAGTTATTGCGCTCTGACCTCACCTCGCAGAGCTGAATTGTGAGATGTGAGTCATCAATTAGACTGAAAACCGGTAAAACCATCATTGAAAATAATGCCAGGTATCTGGGAGGACTTAAGCATGAAATTCACGAGAAGAATATTGAACCTGATGTTCGTTGCGATTGCGGCGCTGGCTGTGACTGTCCCGACGATCGCGCAGGTCGGCAGAAAGCAGAAGATTGACGGTGTCGTCGTCAGCCGTGAAGCCGATAAAATGGTCGTCCGCGACCTCAACGGCACTGACGTAACGGTGAACGTGACCAGCGCGACCAAAATCGTCGAGAAAAAGGCCAATCCGTTCCGCAGCGCCAGAACCTATCCGGTCACCGCTCTGCTGCGCGGGCTGGAGGTCCAGGTCGAAGGTCGTGGAGACGGATCATCGGTGGTCGCCGAAAAGATCAAATTCACCAACGACGATTTCGGCGTGGCGCGTTCTCTCGACACGCGCGTCGCTCCTGTCGAAACGCGCGTGACCACCAGCGAAGGCCGCCTGGACACGGCTGAAGGCCGGCTGACCGCCGCCGAGCAGAACGCTCAGCGTCTGTCGGGCCAGCTCGAAGAACTGGCCGCCGTCGCCAACACGGCTCGTGGCGGAGCCAAAGCCGCCCAGGAGACCGCTGATCAGGCGCTCGCCGCCGCCAAGGCCGCCAGCGCCGACATCCAGGCCACCAACGATCGCATCTCGCAGATCGATAACTACGAGGCTCGCCAGAACGTCGCTGTGAACTTCAGGGTCAACAGCGCCGTGCTTTCGAGTGAAGCCAAAGCCGCTCTCGACGAAGTCGCCGCACAGGCCAAAAACGAAAAAGGCTACCTGATTCAGGTGACCGGTTACGCGTCGGCCGACGGCCCCGAGGCGAGGAATCGCGCGCTCAGCGAGCGCCGCGCCGAAGCCGTGAGACGGTATCTTGCCGAGAATCACGACATCCCGCTTCACCGGATGATTAATCCTTTCGGATACGGCGAACTGAAGCCCGTGGCTGACAACTCCACGCGCGACGGCCGCAAACAGAACCGCCGCGTCGAAGTGGCGATTCTGGTCAACAAAGGTCTGACGGCGTCGGCGCCCGCCAGCCGCTAACGGCCGAATCAACGCTGTGACTCAAAACAAGACAGCAATAAAAAGGGACAGACTTAAGGTCTGTCCCTTTTTATTTTATTGGCGCTTCGCGGCCCCTTGCGGTCACGCGCGCGAGACCGGCAATCTTTCCGCCGACGATCAGCAGCGCATGATCGAAATTGTTTACCGTGGGGCAGACGTGGCGCGGAACGAGGTAAAGAATATCGCCGACGGCGGGCAGTTCGGCGCCGGACGGCGCGTCAATGGGTAGATGTTCTTCGCTGGGTTTCTGAGGCTGCAATTCCTGGCGCCCCAGGACCACGCAGGTCGGCGAGCCCGCATCGGCGGAGACGGATTTATGCCCCGCATCGCAGGTGACGCGATTCGGCGCCGGACGGCTGACCACTGTTGAAACTACAATCGCCGCCGGACGGTAACCATACTCCGCGGGCAGTTGGCCGACGCTGGTAAAATCGCCATAGACCACCGTGCCAGGCGAAGCGCGATGAATAAAGCGCGCTTCGCCGAACGGTTTGTACGACAAAGTGCAGGGGAAAGCCGGAGTGCCTGCGGTGATCACCTCTTCAACAACTGCTCCCGCGTTGTTCAATACCTCGACAATGCCCATCAACCGATCGTACCCCTGATGCGCCATCATTTCACGCGTCGCCAGGTCTTCATACTTGCTCATGTGGCCGTCGTAATAATGCAGCCCGCGAAAGACCAGACCGGCGCCTTCAATCGCGCGCGCCAGATTAACGACCTCGGCGACGCGCTCCTGATCGAGTCCCGTGCGATCCATGCCGCCGTTGAGATCTATGAAAAGACTTACATTACTCCCGACCCATGACTCGATCTGATCGGAGTTTTCTACCAGGGCCGAGACGCGCTTGCCGGGCATGGATTCGGCAAGTTCGCGAACGCGACGGGCGTTCGCTCCGACCATCGGATAAGCGACCAGAATGTCCATGGCGCCGGCTTCGGCGGCGGTTTGCATCTCAAGAGTCGTGGCGCATTTGACACTCGTGACTCCGAGATCGGTGAGGCGGCGCATGATGAAACCCAGCTTCGAGGTTTTGACGTGCGGACGCCAGCGGTTTGCGTCTCCGCCCATCGCGCGCAGAGTCGCCTCGATGTTCGCATCGACAATTTCAGGATAGATCGCCAGCGCCGGCGTCATCACTGATTCGACGCCCGCAATGCGGTAAAGTTCATCGGAAAAAATTTCCGATACGGCTTGTCTGGTCGCGGCCATGTTTCTCCTCTATTCAAACAAATCTATCCACAAAGTTACACGAAGAAGCGCAAACTATTTCTGAAAATCCTTCGCGGGACTTCGTGTGGCTTTGTGGATTCAATTAATCAATTTAGGTTCGTCCGATTCATCGAGTACCAACGATGGTTCTTCTTCGTCCACGCTCCAGATTTCGAAGAGGGCTCGCGGGACTTCGGTGATGAAGCGCGAGGGGCGCTGCAAAACGGTTTGCCTCGCGCGGTCGGTTTCGATAAGAGGGTAACACAGGTATAACTCATCTTTCGCCCGAGTCAAGGCGACGTAAAACAGCCGGCGCTCTTCCTCTTCGCCCTCGGCGTCGCGCAGGCTTCGCGCCGACGGGAATCGCCCGTCGGCCGCCCAGATCAGAAAGACCGCCCGCCATTCCAGGCCTTTCGCCTGGTGAATGGAAGAGAGAGTCAGGCGTTCGTCCTCGTCGCCGCCCATCACCACGTCTTCGCCGGTCGTCCCCGCGGGCGGCGCGAACCTTTCGGTGTTGACCAGCGCGAGTTCGCTCAGGAAGGCGTCAGTCGTTTCAAACCGTTCGGCGAATTTAGCCATCTGGCGTAAATCTTCCTCGCGCGCGTCTGCGTTTTCGTAATTGGCTTCCAGGTATTCGACGTAGCCTCGCTCCAGGACCAGTTCGATCTGTTTTGCCGGATTGAAGATCGTTTCGGGCGCCGTCAGATCGTTGATCAGTTCGCTGAATTCGCGCCAGCCCGCCGCAGCGCCTTTCGGCAGGTTCGCCGCGAAGTCGGCGGCTCGCGCGAGGGCCAGCGGTTCCGGCGCGTAAGCGAGCCGCTCCCATACGCGAGAGGCGGTCGCATTGCCGATCTTCGGGATCAGTTTCAAGACCCGTTTCCAGGCCATTTCATCCCGCGGATTGACGATCAGCCGCAGGTAAGCCGTCACGTCCTTGACGTGAGCCTGTTCAAAAAACCGCACTCCGGAGCGCACTTCATAAGGGATGCCGCGCCGCGTCAGTTCCAACTGCAATTCGAGCGCATGAAAATGCGAACGGTAGAGAATCGCGATCTCGGCGAGCGGCATGTCCTCATCGCGCAACTCCAACACTCGCGCGGCCACGAACGCCGCCTGTTGTTCGGCGTCGCGAGCGGGTATCAGCGCCGGTTGAAAGTCCCGGCTCCGCCTCACCGGTTGAAGGTTCTTCGGGTACTGTTTGCGGTTGTTCGCGACCGAAGCGTTGGCGAGCATCAATATCTCTGGCGTCGAGCGATAATTGGTTTCGAGCCTGAAGATCTGCGCGTCCGGATAGCGGTCCTTGAATTGATAAATGTTGGAGAAATTCGCCCCTCTCCACCCGAATATACTCTGGGCGTCGTCTCCGACGACCATCAGATTGCGATGCTTTTCGACTACGAGGTCAACGATCTCGGCCTGCAGCCTGTTCGTATCCTGATACTCGTCAACGAGCGCGTACTGAAACTGGTCCTGATAGATCGCGGCGATGTCCGGCTTTTCGATCATCAGCCGCTTCCAGTTGACGAGCAGGTCGTCGTAATCCATCGCGTTGCGCTCGAGCTTGCGCGATTGATAAAGCCGGTCGACGCGATGGATCTGCTGTGTGAGCGGCTCGAAGTGAGGATATTTCGACGCGATGATCTGTTCCAGCGGCGTATCGGTGTTCGTGGCGAAACTGAACATGTCGGCCAGGACCTCGCCCTTCGGGAAACGCCGCGAGCGAGTGTCTATCGCGGCTTCGTCAACACAGACGTCGATGAGGTCTTTGGCGTCTTCGGAATCGAGGATCGAATAGTTGTTCTCGTACCCCAGGCTGACGGCGTGGCGGCGCAAAATGCGGTTGCCGATTGAATGAAAGGTTCCGCCCCAGACGCGGCGCACGTCCTGGCCGAGCAACGATTCGACGCGGCCTAGCATTTCACGCGACGCGCGATTGGTGAATGTGACGAGCAAGATACGCCCGGGCGCGACCCCGGCCTCTATCAAACGCGCGACGCGATAAGTGACCGTGCGGGTTTTCCCCGACCCGGCGCCGGCGATGACCAGAACCGGCCCCGCGCCCGCGCCCACAACCTCCCGCTGCTCTTCGTTCAAGGCCTCGCGGTAGTTGATGAGCGACGCGCGAGGCGCATCGGATTTTATGATGAACTTTCTCGCCATTGATTGGTAGTTGGTGGTTGGTGGCTGGCGCCTGGTGGTTCCTCTTCGCCAACCACCA
>DASUFM010000638.1:0-4329 GCA_036274535.1 Blastocatellia bacterium | reverse complement strand
GCGTGACATGACCGTGCCCAGCGGCAGACACGCGAGATCAGCAATCTCTTTGTAAGATAATCCTTCCAGTTCGCGCAGGATGACCACTTCACGAAACTCCACCGGCAACGCTTCGAGGGCTTGTTTGAGCATTTGCTGGTCCGCGCTTTGGAGCAAGACGGTTTCCGGATTCGGAGCATTGCTTTCAACGTCGTGCGCCTCTTCGTCGAAGTCACTCATCATCTCATGCTTCCGGTTTTGCTCGATCCAGGTGTAGCAGGTGTTGCGCACAATCGCGAGTAGCCAGGCGCGGCTATCTCCTCCGCGAAAACCGCCGAAAAATTTCAGTGCGCGCAGGTAAGCTTCTTGCACGACATCCTCCGCATCGTGGTCATTGCGAATCAGCCAGCGCGCCAAATTATAAGCAGCGTCCAGATGCGGCAAGACTGCCCGCTCAAAATTGGCGAGTTGATTTGGTTCCGGCACGCGCTGACATCTCCATTTGCGTTTCTCCCTCAGTAATAAGACCGCTCTCTCCGCGATTTTATTCCCGCGAAAATATTCCGGCAATGCGCGGGAATATCCAACTGATGCGCGCGGTCTCCTGTAGGTGAAGGCGAATTTACCAAAGGGAATGGATGAAGAGGAAAGTGGTGGTAGGTCGACCGTCGTGATGAGCCTGAAAGAGCGCGCCAATACCGCGCGCTCAGGAATTCAACAGCAAAGGGATTGGCGTAAACCAAGGAAGGATAGTCATGAGCGAATTCGATAGACGCGATTTTTTGAAGCTTGCCGGCATAGGCGGCGTAGTGTTCGCTTCGGGGCTGCGCGCGGGCGTCCTCGGAGGGGGCCGGCATAATCAAACGATCGGAAATGATGGAACAGCCACGGAGGAATTTTATTTCGTCCAGCTTTCCGATACCCACTGGGGCTTTGACGGTCCGAAAGTCAACCCGGACGCGCGGGGCACGTTGAAGAAAGCCATCGCGGCGGTTAATAGCCTCGAAAAGCAACCCGACTTCGTCGTTTTCACCGGGGACCTGACTCATACCACGGACGATCCGAAAGTTCGAAGAGAGCGGATGGCAGAGTTCAGGGAGATCGCCGGTCAGCTCAAGGTCAAGACTGTACGCTTTATGGCCGGAGAGCATGACGCTTCGCTCGACCGGGGCGAAGCCTATCAGGAATTTTTCGGCGATCTTCATTACACCTTTGATCACAAGGGCGTGCATTTCATAGTGCTGGATAATGTTTCTGACCCGGAAGCTGTCATCGGCGAGGCGCAGCTCAAGTGGCTGCAGGCTGACCTCAGGCAATTGAAACGCGACACGCCCATCGTGGCGCTCACCCATAGGCCGCTCTTCGATCTCTACCCACAATGGGACTGGGCGACCCGCGGCGCGCCGGCCGTCATCGATACCTTGAGGCCGTACCAGAACGTCACGGTCTTCTACGGTCACATTCACCAGGAACACCACCACATGACCGGCCACATCGCGCATCACGCGGCGAAATCACTGATGTTTCCTCTGCCGGCTCCGGGCTCCGCCCCTAAACGCATGCCTGTGCCCTGGGATCCGTCAGCGCCATACAAGGGTCTGGGCTTTCGCAATGTCGAAGCCGAGGTCAAAAAGGCAAAGTATGAGATTACCGAATTACCCATCACAAAAGGATAGCCGCATGAAACGAACAATCATCGTACTACTGGCGCTGACCGCTGCGCTTGGAACCGCAAAGTTGGCCGCCGCCCTGAAGATCAGCTCTGCAACCGAAAAAGTAATCCAGCTGAAGGCGAAAAAATTCGAATTCACTCCCGGCGAGATCACAGTCAGGAAAGGCGAGCCAGTAGTCCTGGAGTTGGCTTCTGAAGATCGGACGCATGGCTTTAATCTGCCCGACTTCGGCGTGCGGACTGAAGTGAAGCCTGGAGCGGTCAGCCGAGTCCACTTCACGCCCGATAAGGCTGGGAAATTTAACTTCACCTGCGACGTGTTCTGTGGCAGCGGCCACGAAGATATGTCCGGAACCCTGGTGGTTACAGAATAGCTTCGTCTTCATCGCAGCCGCAACAAGGAGATTACAGATGAGGAAGCAGTTTATCCAAGGCCTACTGACCGGCGTCGCGGCGGCCCTGGTTGGCGCCGCGGCGCTCGCGCTCCTGGTGATGAAGCTTGGCGCCGTCGCAGACTGGCTCGCGCTCTACGGCATTTCGTTAAGTTACGAAATGCCGTAGAGGAAGGCTCGCGCGCCACTCGCTTCTTCATTTCTTCCGCTCCCCTCCTAAGCTTGCGGCGAATAAGGCGTTCGACAGTTACAAACAATCCCGAAGCAATGTGGCACGGAGATTACTAAGGAACTGTCTTACGCCGCCTTTTGAACGAGGCGGTTGATCCCGTGAAGATGAATTGGCGCCCAGGCGGCAAAAAGTGATTTTTTGCTCGCTCGGGAAGCCAAAGGAGATCTGGACGAGGCCATAGCTGACTTCGGCATGGCGATTGGGCTGGCGCCGCGCTTCGCCGAAAGCTATTTCAGTCGTGGCACGGCGCGATTCGTGCGGTTCACCGGGAACAGGCGGGAGAAGGAAGAATCAAGTAGGCAGCTTGCTGGGACGTTCGCTTTTTGGACGGGTCGGAAAGCGCAATGTGGCTCCGAACTCTCGGTCCGGAGCTTGATGTTCAAACCCAGTCTCAGGGAGGTAAAAATGAAACCAGTTATCTTGAGCTGGCAAAAGTATAAACCAACGGGTAGTTTCCGCGCGCTGTTTGGCGCGCTCGTTGTCCAGACCAACGACTACACCGCTGAATTCGGTCAACGTAGATCTCAGAGATAACCGAGGAGAAATGAAATGCAGAAATTCGATTTGGAATCGTTCCGGCGATCCATGATCGCCCGCTGGGCTCCCATTCCACTGCGCCTGATCGTTGGATATGGCTTCATGGCGCACGGCTTCGCCAAACTGTCCAAGGGCCCGGATGCATTCGCTATTATTCTGCAAGCGATGGGTGTGCCTGGGCCACATTTCATGGCATGGATCACCATACTGGTCGAACTCCTGGGCGGATTCGCAGTGATCCTGGGCGCATTCGTGACGCTCTTCAGCATACCGATGATTGTGGTTCTTCTAGTGGCTATGTTTACCGTGCACCTGCCAAATGGGTTCAGCTCGATTAAGCTCCTGGCTGTGAGCGCCGCCGGGGCGCAGTTCGGACCGCCGGGTTATGAAACGAACCTCCTGTATATCGCCTGTCTCGCGGCCCTTGTTTTGGGAGGTTCTGGACCGATGGCGATAGACAGCCTCATCGGAAGGCGGAGGAACGTCGCTAATTAAACATAGCGTAAGCGGCCCCAACAACTTTGGGTCGCCAACGCTTTTCGTAAATACACATACGCGTTAAGTTTCAACTATGACTTCAAAGCGCCGTGAATTCCTCATATAGATTCGCACGAGAGCGGCATCTGTTCAGCGATAACGGTGGCGCAGCGGTTGAACCCGAAATCAGCGAACCTGGCGCGGTTATCTGAATGATTTTCACCTACAAGGAATAAAGAGCTATGAACACAAAGGAAGAACCGATTCCCTTTTCCGACCTCGTCCTCTCACGCCGCCTCGAACGCGCCGAGGGGCGCAGCAACGCCGACTTTGTCGAGGCCCGAGCCAAATTCTTTCCCGACAGCGGCGCGCAGTGGGTTGAAGTCGCGGGCGCGTACGCCATCGCCCAGTCAGCAGTGGCCTCAGGCTCGCGTCGCCACGCAGCGAGAAGGTTCAGGCGCGGCTGATTCGGGAAGGCGAGGAGGAGATGTGGGCGCAGACAGCGACCAAAGGTTTGAGCGGCGAGACCGGGTTTTCCGGTCAGATCATGGATTTGTTTTACGTCTCCGCCAAAAGATCGCTCGGCCTCTCATTCGTGGCCGAGATTGAGGGGCAGGCCATCGCCGCAGGCTCGATGCTCATTCACGAGGGCGTGGCGCTGTTGGCCGGGGCGAGCACAATCCCGGAAGGCCGCAAGCAGGGCGCGCAATTGACCTTGCTCGAAAGCCGTTTGAACTACGCGGCCGAAGCTGGGTGCGACCTCGCAATGATGGGCGCTGCGCCTGGCAGTTCCTCGCAACGCAACGCCGAGCGTCAGGGATTCCGCATCGCTTACACCCGTATCAAATGGGAATTAAAGGACAAGTCCGTATCCCATCCATCCGAGGGCGGTCGAGGAATTCTTGAGTAAGACGCCATAGACGCCGGCAGAGTTCGCGGCTCAATGGTCTAAGCGGTCGTAATGACTTGCAGTTTCAAACAACGTTTTCGTGTCCAGTTTTACGGGACCATTACAGTCTTTTGGTGGGACACATTTAAAT